>CAYSAH010000302.1:0-5295 GCA_964428945.1 uncultured Bacteroidaceae bacterium
ATCAGTACCTTATGCGGGGAGGAAAGGTCCTTTGGTTCATAGACCCTGTGATCACCCTGCCCGATAGTCTCGCAAACGGAATGACCATCTCTCTCGTTAACCAGTTAAATATTGAGGACCTGCTGTTTAAATATGGTATAAGGATCGATTACAATATTGTTACGGACCTTCAATGCAATTATGTTCCCGTGAATATTTCAGTTGAGGGTGGACCAGAAGATACTGAAATGCGGCCATGGGTATATAACCCACTGTTTACGGCTCCGCCAGATCATCCCATTACCCGTGGGCTGAATTATATCCTGGGACAATTTACTTCCACTTTTGATACCCTGGCCGTGATCTCAGGAGATATCAAAAGGACCATTCTTCTCAGTACATCGGACAGGACACAGAACAGGAGGGTCCCACTAAGGATCACCATGGAAGAAGTTTCCAGGGACCCAAATCCAAACCTGTTTACAGAAAGCAGACTCCCTGTTGCAGCGCTTTCCGAAGGAATATTCCCGTCCTTCTATGCAAACTACTCGGTGCCCAGGGGAGTATATCCACCAGACACAGAAATTAAGAAATTAAGCGAGCCGACCAGCATGCTCGTGGTTACCGACGGAGATATGATAAGGAACGATGTAAGGGTCCAGGGGGCCCGATATCTTGCAGATGTGCTGGGTTACGACAAGTATACCTACCAGACCTTCGGAAACCTTGAATTTATAATGAATGCGGTCAATTACATGACCGACGAAACAGGGCTCATGGAACTTCGATCCCGGGAATTTAAATTACGCCTGTTGAATAAGAGCATACTCACCGATAAGAAGGCCCTTGCAAAATGGAAGATACTTAACAGCGTGTTGCCTTTAGTTATTATCATCCTGGCAGGTATTGGATTCACTCTTTTCAGACGAAGGAAATACGCTTCAAGATGAGGTCAAAAATATCCAGATGGATACTGGCAGGAGTGCTTGCCATCATTCTTACGATCGGATTCTTTCTCGATCCATGGTCCACGACCGGCAAGGAATTCGTTGATCTCCTCCCTGAAAATACTGAAGATATTCAGAATATTACTATAGTAGGTGATTTTGATACCCTGGTTTTAAAACTGGACCAGGGTCAATGGAAAATGGGAGAAGAGGAACTGAACCTGAAAGCTGTGGATAACCTGCTTGCAGCAGGAGCAGGAATCTCACTTAAAACTATCATTTCTGGAAAGGACCTCCCTGAAATTAAATCAACTGCCGAATTTATTTTCAGGTCCTCAGCAAAGAAAGTCGGACACTTCATTTTTCTCAGCACTGAAAACGGTTCATTTATTCTTGAACCCGGTGCAGAGAAGGCCTTTGGAGTTGAATTAACCGGCTACGAAAAAATCCCATTGGATCGATTCTTTTCTCAGAATCCCGATCACTACAGGCAGCATTTGCTGATAGACCTTCTTCCTGATGAGATCAGCCTGATCAGGGTAAATCCTCTGAAGGGAACTGCATTTATTGCCATTCAGGATTCATTGCACAATATAACCATGAAAAGCACAGGGGAGCCAGGTGATGCGATCCTGAATGCCGGGGAGCAAAATCTGAGACTATTGTTTTCCTGTTTCAATGCTTTACGGTACAATAAAATTATTACTTCTGAAGAAACTGAAACAGGTATCCTGCCTGCAGTACCAATCGCTTCTATAAGTTTGGAAAGCTTTTCCGGGCAGCATTGGGAACTGGAGATTTTTTCATGGATCAGAAAAGGGGAAACTGCCCCGGACATATACCAGGCATTGGTTAAATTCAACCGGGGAGCTGAATATCTCTCCATGAATTACTTCTATCTTGATTTGCTGATAAGGGGTGCGGAAAAGTATTGATATGCGGACCTTATCAGATTCTACAGAAAGCCCTTATGTGTTTTATGTCGGTCAGTACGACCTTTTTCACTTTTTTTTTGTATAATTGGTAGTCCAAAATATAGAAGTAAATCCTTGTAATTTTAACAGTTCATAAAAACCTGAATTATATGAAATTTGTCGTATCCAGTATGGAGTTGCTGAGCCATCTTCAGGCCGTCAGCCGGGTAATAAGCAATAAGAATACGCTTCCTATCCTTGATAATTTTCTGTTTTCGCTTGAAGGCGGAGTACTTGAGATCACTGCATCAGATCTTGAATCGACCCTGATTACCTCATTTCCATTACAAAATACCGATGGATCGGGAGAAATTGCTGTTCCGGCAAGGATACTGACTGATACTCTGAAAGAATTTTCTGAGATACCACTGACATTCGAGATTGATACAAATACCATGATGATAGTCATCCAGTCTGAAAACGGAAAGTTTACGATTATGGGTCAGAATGGTGCTGAATTTCCACAATTACCGCAGATCAAAGCTGAGCAGATGCGCGAGCTGGAGATCGATGGAGAGATACTGCTTACAGGAATCAACAGGACGCTTTTCGCAACAGCTGATGATGAGCTGAGGCCGGTAATGAATGGTATATTTATAGAAATGTCACCCGACGACACAACTTTTGTTGCATCTGATGCACACAAACTTGTAAGGTACATGCGAACCGATGTAAGTGCCGGAAGCAATGCATCATTTATATTGCCGAAAAAGCCCGCCAGCCTTCTGAAGAACATCCTGGCCAAGGAGCAGAATATGGTGAAGCTAGAATTCGATGAGCGAAATGCCTCCTTCACACTTACCAATTACAAAATGGTCTGCAGACTCGTGGAAGGAAATTACCCGAGCTATAACTCGGTGATTCCAACCGATAATCCTTTTAAAATGACCATCGGCAGGATTGAGTTTTACAATGCACTCAGGAGGGTTTCTGTTTTTTCCAACCAGGCAAGCAACCTGGTGAAACTGGCTCTGACAGGAAATCAGCTGACGATCTCTGCACAGGATATAGATTTCTCGATATCGGCAACGGAGAGGCTGAATTGCCAGTACGAAGGTGACGATATGGAGATCGGCTTCAAATCAACCTTTTTGATCGAGATCCTTGCAAACCTGGCAACCACCGATGTGGTCGTCGAAATGTCGGATCCCACCAGGGCCGGTATACTTTTGCCAGCAAGCGCCGACAACACCAGCGAGGATATTCTTATGCTGCTGATGCCAATGATGATAAATGCATAGTCAGAAGTCAGAAGTCAGAAGACGGAAGACAGTCACTTTGAGTATTGCCGGAAGGTGTTAATCTGTTTTTGATCCTTTGTTCCCAGTTGAACTTGTCGAAGCAGGTCGCCTTAGGGTCCCTCGTATAATGGCTTTTTCACTGAGAAAAACCAGGATCTGAAGAATACAGATAAATCTTAATGGTCTGGGTTTTAAACATTTTCATTTTTCATTTTGCAGTCGGTATTCCTCCTCGACTGCCTCATGGACTGTCCTGCTTTATTCTATATTTGATATTCAACTTCAACATTCCTTGATCTCCCGCGCCCCCTCTGCGCTCTGCGGGATTAGTCCGACCCCCTCGACTTCCTCAGGGACCTCTCATCCTCTATGGTTAAAAAAATCAGATCCCTTCAATATTCAATATTCGATATTCGATATTCAATATTCGATATTCGTTATTCGTTATTCGTTATTCGATATTCGATATTCGATATTCGATATTCGTTATTCAATATTCCCCCTCCTTCCTCTTTCACCCTTCCCTTATAATCTGTACCTTTGGCGCTTAATCCGGAAGCTATGAAATTAAAACTAAAGAACCCCATCATCTTCTTCGATCTCGAAACAACAGGAATAAACGTAGCTACTGACCGCATCGTGGAGCTGTCCTACCTCAAGGTTGATGTAAACGGTAAGGAGACTTCGAGGACCATAAGGGTGAACCCGGAAATGCCGATCCCGAAGAGTTCTACCGATATCCATGGCATAAGGGATGATGATGTTAAGGATGCTCCCAAATTCAATGAGATCGCAAAAAATATAGCCAGGGAATTTGAAGGCTGTGATCTTGCCGGTTATAATTCTGTTAAATTTGATATTCCCTTGCTTGCTGAGGAATTTCTGAGGGCAGGGGTTGACCTGGATATGATGAAACGAAAGTTTGTGGATGTGCAGGTAATCTTCATGAAGATGGAACCCCGTACACTTGGCGCCGCGCTTAAGTTTTATTGTGATAAATCCCTGGAGAATGCCCACAGTGCAGAGCATGATACGCGCGCTACGTACGAGATTCTGCAGGCACAGCTTGAGCGCTACGAAAACCTGGATAACGACATAGCAAAGCTGGCTGAATTTTCCGCCCACAACAGGAACGCAGACTTTGCAGGCAGGATAATCTTCGATGATAAGGATGTAGAGGTATTCAACTTTGGAAAATATAAGGGAAGGCCGGTTGCAGATGTCCTGGCCCAGGATCCAGGGTACTATGGATGGATGATGCAGGGTGATTTTCCGCTTTATACAAAGAAAGTACTGACAAACATCAAATTGAGAGCCTTAAAAAACAACTAACTGCATTTTTATGAAGATAATTTGTATTGGCAGAAACTATATTGATCACGCTAAAGAGTTGAATAACCCGGTTCCGGCGAAACCTGTATTTTTCATGAAACCGGATACGGCACTGGTACTCAGGAACCGGCCATTTTTCTATCCTGAATTCTCATCTGATATCCACCACGAAATCGAACTGGTATTAAAAGTACAGCGGCTGGGAAGGAGTATACCTGAAAAATTTGCCCATCGCTATTACAGTGAAATCGGACTGGGTGTTGATTTTACTGCCCGTGATCTTCAGAATGAGATGAAAGACAAAGGGCTGCCATGGGAGATCGCTAAAGGCTTCGATTATTCAGCACCTGTGAGTGAGTTCATTCCTTTAACTGAGATACCTGATCCCGGAAACATCAGATTCCACCTGGATATTAACGGAAGGACAGTTCAGCAGGGCAGCAGCAGGGATCTGATTTTCAGTTTTGAAAGGATTATTGCATATGTTTCACGTTTCATAACGCTGAAAACGGGCGACCTGATTTTCACAGGAACACCTGCAGGAGTCGGTCCTGTTAAGATCAACGATCACCTGGAGGCCTACCTTGGAGAAAGAAAAATGCTGGATTTCTTTGTAAAGTAGAAAGATGACACCTGTCAGCATCAAAAGGATCCAGTTTTTGAATGTGTCAGGATTCCTGGTATACACAGATTCAAATGCTATCCTGGTTGATACGGGTCACGCGAAAACAACGGGGATATTTTCTGATACTTTGAAGGATATAGGAAGAGCACCGTCAGATATTGACCGGCAAAGGAAAGCCAGCCGTCTTCCATGATGGC
>CAYSAH010000303.1:0-235 GCA_964428945.1 uncultured Bacteroidaceae bacterium
TTCGACTTATCCGAATCAGTGCTAAGGTGCATCTGCGTACCGATACCGTCAACCGTGGCCCCTTTGCTTTCAATATATTCCACGTAATCAATTAATCCCTGGCACTTATCGAGGTTATATTCAAGGTTATAGTCGTTAATGAAGAGGATATCGTCCTCGTTCCCGTACTCACGGGCAAGGTTGAAGGCCACGACTGCATAATCCTTACCAAGGTAATCCTGCCAGTAGAATTCGT
>CAYSAH010000303.1:245-5282 GCA_964428945.1 uncultured Bacteroidaceae bacterium
TTCAGGTCTTTACCGATACCGCTTTTTATTTTGGAAGGATTTCCGTCGTCCATGGGTTCATTCACAACGTCCCAGGCCTTCACATAGCCTGAGGCTACTTCCATCATGCCGGAAATCCATCGCTCAAGTTCGCCGCCTATGACCTCCTTTTTTTCCTGTGCTGTCATTTCAATGACTTCTCCACTGCCTAAGGGATCGAGGTAACTTAGCTTCAGGTCATCAATAAAGACATTGCCTGCAAAATCGCCGAAACTGATAACAAAACGATTGCGGTCTTCCTTGCCTACCACTATATTTCCTGTATGTTCCTGCCAGTCTGTGGAGATCGCGAAAACCCCGAATCCATCACTGGAGTAATCAGCCGTTGATTGTGCCTCTGCGCGAATGTTCCCGGCCCCGTCTGCCCTTACCTTGAAGGTCAGGCTGTAGGTACCACCCATGATCAGGGGGCTTGCAAAATCAAAGGCTACCTGGGCACTCCAGTAATCCACAACGGCAGGATTCATAAAGGTATAGGCAAAGCCTGTACCATCGTAGCCTTCTCCATCAGCGGAGAGGCCGCGGGTCGATTCGTTTCCCCAGCCCATCCAGCCAGCTGCCCCGTTTTCAAAGTCAAAGGACCTGATCTCCACCAGGGTGGGTTCGCCGGTTCCGGGAATGATTGTAGGAGCAATGGTGCTGTTCAGGTACTTGGCATTCTGATTGGCATGCCAGCACAGGGTATGTCCATAAATGCTGATCTCTGCCTCCTGGGCTGCAGCAATGAATTTGTTGACACCGGTAAAGTCGATGGTTCCCTCATCCGAGACCAGGGCTCCGTGTTTCATATTGTACCCGGCTGTTATTTCGTCAAAATTTGAACTGATCAAACCATAGATCAGTCCTTTTTTGGAATAATCACTTGCTGAAACGCCCGATCCCAGTTTAAAACCGGGATTCGCGTCCCTGTCGATATAGGATTTCAATACATCATAGCTTTGCAGGTATTCAGTTTCAGCAAGGCTTTCCGGTTTCACTACCTCGAACACAGGTCTTTCGTAATCCACACAGGATGCCAGCACCATGATGGAAAAAGCGGCCAGGCAAACAATCTTTGAATGTTTCATTATCCTTAGCTTTAAATGAGTTAGATAATATTGTATACAGGAACGAAGGTCTCGATGGACACGCCCCGGTCACGAACAACCAGGGTATCTTTAGTGACATAGGTCCTTTCAGTGAAATCGATCGTGTAATCCAGGTAAATTACATTGCGATCCTGGTTTCCCCAGCTGTTTTTGTCACCATCCTTCACGAAAGATCCGCTGCCTGAGGCTGTGAATCCGGCTGTGTTCGAAGAAACGGTGCATTGGTCGTTTCCATTGAAGGTGAGAACAAGGGTACAGGTAACGTTGGTGTTGCTGGTATCGACAAGCGTAATTGGAAATGCCACGGAATTCATCGATAAGGTAGTCATCGTACTCACCTGGTCATTTTCAACATAATCGGCGTGCCTGATCACGGTGGTATCTGCTTCAATTAACCTGGCAATGTTATCTTGTCCCCTGCGCAGGTAATTCCCGTGCCAGGGATTAATATATTTCACGCAATAGAGCACGTAATCCTTGGGTTGAACATCCCAGTCTGTTTCGTTACCTCTTACAGCATCGTCGAATTTCGGGGTACCTGAAAGGATGGAGTCTGCATTCGTAACGCGTGTCATTCTGAGTGGGATGACATAGGTATTTCGCAGGGATAAACTGTCTGAGAAAAACGCATCAGAAAGTTGCACCTCCACGCCTCCGAGCATGGTGGCATCCAGTGTGATCTGGTTACCGGCAAGGGAGTAATGACCTGCAGGCATAGGAAGGACCTCCGTTGCATCCCCGAAGTAGAGGTTTTCGCAGAGGGAATTGTCCACTTCAACATCAATATCGATGCGCTTTGTATTTTTATAAACGCCTCCCATCGTGGCATAGATCATACACTTGTGCTCGTTGTCCAGTGAATTGTCAAAAATATCCTCTCCCAAAACGATGGTCCTGACGGGGTACTGGTAAGCAAAATAGACGGCAGTGTAGTCATAATCGGGAAATTCGATAGGTTGATTTTCACACGAAACCAGCAGCATTGCGAAAAGGCCTGCAGCTAAAACCGCTATTGAATTTATCTTTTTCATATATCCTTTGTTTGACAAATTATTACTATGGACCTACCACCCTGCATTCTGTTTGAGGGCACTCCACTTCTGGATCTCGTCGCGAGGGATGGGTCCGTGGTACATATAATCCTTATAATTTCTCTCTTCAACATTCAGCGGAGTAAAGGTGAGGTTCCCTCCCGGGTTCTCAATTCTCATTCCCATTGCAGTTTCATTCAGATCGCTCACATTCCATCGACGCAGGTCCCAGAAGCGGATGTTCTCAAAACAGAGTTCAAGCCTTCTTTCATTCCGGATCAATTCTCTCATCTTTCCCTGGTCCGCCTTAATGGATTCCAGGTAGGCGTCGTTGTTGGAGGTGCCCACACCGGCTCTTTCGCGTATCGCCCTGATCACATCGTAGGCTGAATAATCGTTGGCACCTGTGCCCAGAGGACCCCAGGCTTCATTGGCTGCTTCGGCATATGCCAGGAATATCTCTGTGTAGCGGATGCGCGCGGTGTAATGCTTTTGTGCGGTATTGAACTGGGGGTTTGGATTGCAGTCGTACCTCAATAATTTCCTCAGGTAGTAGCCGGTCCGGGTGGAAAGTCCCGATTCTTTGTTCAGGGCATCATTATTGGTTCCGTAGGTGCCGGTAATGATGATCGAGTTGTCAGGTCCCTGTGCGCTTCCATTCACAACGATATACTGGTTCAGTCGGGGATCACGATCTGTATAGGGATCATCAGGGTCGTAATTTCCGGAAGGATCCAAAATAGGATATCCATTTGCCATGGGGAAGGCATCCACTAAATTTTGCGTTGGATTTATCCGTCCGTCGCCATATAAAGAGGGCGGAAAATTATCTGTCTCCAGGTTCAGGTTCTGACCAATATCGCCACGCCAGATGATCTCCGGGGGTACCACACCTGAAGCCAGGGCCTCGATTTCGGCTACATTTGTGTACCAGGTGTGACCTGTTGGATCAAGTCCAATTACTCCGTTTATATGATCAAGTACAGAGGCAGCATAATTTGCAGCATCTTCCCAGGTGACGGTAGTGCCCTGGTTGTAGGCCGGGCTGGCAGCCAGGAGAGCAGCCTGTGCCCTTACAGCATCAACGATCCGTCCGCTGATACGACCCCGCATGTGATTCCCGTTGACCCGGTTGTAATCACTTGCGTTCGTAATTCCCAATTCAACATATTTCTCAGGGACCTCTGCATTGGAGATATCTCCATAATCGTAGGGGAGTAAACTTATCGCTGAGTCAGCATCAGACAATATCTCATCCAGGCATTCCTGGAAGGTGTTCCTTTCCTGGTTGAAATCTGTTGTTGCGGTTTCCGGTTCCTTCACGATCGGTATACCCAGCAGTTCTCCCTCTTCGGTCCAACCCCCGTGCGCCAGCAGCAAATGGTACATATGTACCGCACGCAAGCCATAGGCTTCGCCTTTAAGCCTGTCGTTGAACAAGGTGCTTATCTGTTCGTCATTGGCCCATTCAACCTGGTTCGTATTATCGAGAAAAAGATTGATATACAGGATTGCATTCCTGCGTCCCTGCCATTGCGACATGGGGTTGTCCTGGTCGGTCCATGAACCGGTAGCCATTCTCAGGTAGCTGTTTTCGATATCATTTGAAACGGCATCGTCTGTTGCCACATCACTGTTCGGTGTGTTTGAATAAGGCAGCAGGATATAAGCATTGGCGAGTATTCCCTGGGCAAAGGAGGGCTGATTATACATGGATTCAAGGCCCGGCTGGTTCTCTATTGACGGATTAAACATATCCTCGCACGAGGACAGGAGAAGCGTCAGAGCGATGAGCAGTACTATATTTTTCATAATCAAGTTCCTGTTATGTTTCATAATCATTAAAAGAGGGCTTTCACTCCCAGGTTATAGAATCTCATTTGGGGTGCACTGCCGATATTCATCTCCAGTATTTCGCGTTCCTTTGAGAATGTCAGCAGGTTTGATCCACTGATATAGGCTGAGATCTCCTTAAATATGAAATTGGCCAGGAGCGACTCAGGCAGATCATAGGTGAGCTGAACTTTGGCAAGGTTTATACGGTCTGTTTTGTATAACCAGTAATCGGAATTCCGGAAATTATTGCTGCCATTCTTTGTTGTAAGGCGGGGATAGGCAGCCGTTTCAGCGCTTTCTTCAGTCCAGCGGTCACGGACCACTTCAGAGTATTTCCGGTCGCCGTAGATCCAGTAGTAGGAATTGTTCTTCATTCCATGGCCCCCTGCATAGCCTGTGAACAAGGCAAATATCCTCAGGTTCTTATAGCCTGCAGTAAGGTTAAGCCCACCGGTGAGCGGGGTCCCGAACCATCCGCCTGTTGCAAGGAATACCACATCCTGGTCGTCGATGACGTCATCGTCGTTCTGATTGATGTATTTAATATCGCCGGGTTGTACATCTCCGAAAAGCTGCTCCGGTGCATTATCAATTTCATCCTGATCCATGAATAAGCCGTCGCTTTGCAAGCCCCATATTCCATCCAGCGGCTTGCCTGCCCGGTACTGGTAATCGTATTCATAATTCTCATCGCGTTGTGTGGCCAATGTCTTGTAATACGTTCCCACAACACCAAGAGAAAACCTGAAATCTCCGAACTGTTTGTTGAAATTAAGGGCAAGGTCGAAGCCTTCACGCCTGTCGTTATTGAAATTAATGAAGGGGATGAACGATGCGTTTGGATAATAGGTAAAGAAATAGTTTGGAAAGAGTGTCGTCGAAGGTTCAATAACAAGTCCCTCCATCAGGTTCACAAAATAAGATGCATCAAGAGTCAGCATGTTATTTAAGAAAGAAGCCCTGACATTGGCTGAAAGTTCTTTTCTTTTTACAAAGGTCAGATCTTCATTTCCACCCCTGACAGAGTTTGTCGAACGTTCCAC
>CAYSAH010000304.1:0-5281 GCA_964428945.1 uncultured Bacteroidaceae bacterium
ACAATGAAGACAGGAAGAAACACAGAGGCATGATAGGAAAATTGTACCCTGAATATTCCTATGATAACTTCAACAGGAATACCAGGTCACAATTTTTCTGATTTAAAGAGTTCGATGCGAATTATTTCGCCTGGTCGATCGTGATTACTTTTGTTTCTGCCTGTGCATCGATTACAAGTGACATATCGTAAGTTCCGGCATTTACCACATAGAAATTGTGCCATTCCCCACCGAGGGTAGTTGCATCAACAATATCTCCGCCTGAAACCGCGGTACCTGCTACCGAGCTAAAATTACTCCAGTCGAGCTGAAGTCCGCCCCATGCACCATTCTCAAGGTAGATATATTCCCGGTCCTTTATGAGTTCAACTCCGGTCCACGTCCATGTATAAACAAATTCGTTCTTAACTGGTGCATGAAGCCCGTAGCCATCAACTCCGCTGTTCCAGTCTGCTGTATCTGTTTCAGAGATTTTGTAAGCGTTTCCAAAGAGTCCCATTTGTTTTGCACTGTAATCAATCAGTAAAGCACCAGTTTTGATCTTGGTTTCATCCCATTCACCGGTGGATGCATCATATTTTAAACGTACAGTGAAAATACCATCTTCCTTGTGTGGAATATTTTCACCGTAATATCCAATATCATTTATGCCAAGGTCCCATGAATCTCCATAACTGGCAACCCCCAAATGGGTGTACGTTGCCATGGTCGCGTCAATGTACATTTCCCAACCGCTGTTGAACATGTACTTGTAGCCTGATGAACCAACCAGTGGCAGATCTGTTTTTTCAAAGACAGTCGAATCAACTGAGGAGGATTTCAAGGGCAATTGTGTGCCAGAGGCCCATTGTTTTTCTGTTGCATCACCTATCATTTCTGCTTCCACCTGCATGATCCGGATCTCCATGCTATTCATATTCACAAATACATAATACAATCCTTCGGCAGTAATATTTATAGGATCTGCATCCACTTCGAGCGTTGCATTTATCATTTCACCGGCAATGTTTGTGTTGGCGATCCCTGTGGTAGGAACAAATTCTCCCCCGCCGGGTAATCCATAGTTGTAGGATAATTCCCCCGCAACCTCTACCAGCTGAATGGTACTTGATGCACCGATATGCATTAACTTTCCATAAACGCCTTCAACATTTTCATTGCCACCACTTTTGTCGGGATTTAAAACTGCCCTGGACATTTTAGCTTTGGGCTCAACTGCTGTTGCAGCAACAGTGTTGGATCCATAGATATACAAGCCGTCGAGCTTAGGGACAAGGTCAATCGGGTCCGGTTCATCCTCACCGCATGAAACAAAGAAGACCGGTAACAGGATCAACAGGAACAATTTAAGAATCAGCTGTTTTTTCATTTTTTAAATATTTAGTTATTAGTCTGTAAGTAATTATTTCAAGTATTTTATTCATACCCGGTGCTTGGAACCATATTCGTGTTGTTATCTACTTCAGCCAGAGGGATCGGGTAGTAATTGTCCCATGGATGGTAAAGGATTGTACCCTGGGTGACTTTCATGGTATTGTATTTGAGGACTTCCTCTTCAACAATTCCCCACCTGACAATGTCGAACCACCTGTGTCCTTCAGCAAATAGTTCACGAAAGCGCTCTTCCCTTATACTGTCTCGCAATACAGATCCGGTAAGTCCGGTGTAATCCACCCCAGGCTCAGGGGAATCCGGATTAAATCCATAAGCCCTTCTTCTCACCTTATTCATGTATTCAGTGGCTTCCGCATCAAAGCCCTGGTTGTTCATGGCTTCAGCATACATGAGATAGACGTCTGCCAGCCTCATGATCAGGTAATTTGTGCCGCTATTGCGATTGGTTGAATATACCGAATAATCCTCGGGAACGTATTTTCTAAAGCTATGGCCGGTAAAGTTGAATTCGCTCCTGCCTGCAGGAAGCATATTTCCATCCAGGTCGGCCGCCAGGCTGTCCGGATGGTAGGTGCAGATTGCAAGCCTTGGATCACTTCCAAATCTTTCAATATTCACCCCGTGAGGCGTTACGTTGCTCCATCCTCTTCCCGGAGGGGCGCATTCGAGGGCTATTCCACTTCCAAGTCCATTCTCCCAAATATTTTGCTGCATGTCAATGGTATAGCTTAATTCAAAGATCGACTCTTCGCTGAACTCATTCTTCCCCTGGAAGAGGTCATCATAGAATTCAAAAGGAACCAGGGCATATGAAGGATTGGCAAGAATCTCCTCAAAATAAGACTGGGACAGGGGATCTTCACCCATGGTGAGATATACCTTTCCAAGAAATGCTTTTGCTGTATAACGATTGACACGTGCGATATTATTTCCATCCCAGGAATCAGGCAGTTTTGATTCCGCTGATTCAAAATCCCTTATAATTTGGCTGTATACTTCCCCAACAGATGACCTGGGAGTCATCATCTCCTCGCGGGTCCCGGCCACTTTGAGGATGAGTGGCACTGCCAGCCTTGAACTGTCATTGAACCAGGTATTCTCTCCCCATAATCTTACCAGGTGAAAATAGGCAAAAGCCCTCATGAAATACGCCTGTCCAAGGATCAGCTCAAGTTTTTCAAGTTCCGCAGCTGAAGGTTCATAGTTTTCGATATAGCCGGGCGCATTTTCTATAATGTCATTGGAACGGGCAATCACCCGGTACCATCCCCTCCAGGTGGTATAAACATGGCCATCAGCCGAATTCACTTCATTCCTGTTTTGTGCCGTCCAGTAATCGGAGGTATGTGGCAGGGTCAGGAGGGTCTGGGAGTAATATTGCTGGCCGAACAGATCCAGGCTTTTAACAGCTGAATAGACAGCGTTAAGTGCCATGTCGAAATTATCTGTTTTGGAATAGTAGTTGTCGGAATTCAGTTCGTTTTCATTTGTTATGTTCAGGAACTCATCCCCGTTGCAGCTGGTCAGCAGCAATATCAGGGAGATGGTTATGAGATGAAATGCTTTTCTGCTCATTGCTGACATTGTTTTTTGAAGATTATCCATGATCATCCTAAGTGTGTTTTTTCCTGACCAGGAACCGCCTATTGTTAAATTTATCTTCATCATTTCTTAGTTATCGGTCAGAAATTTATTTCAAGCCCGCCTGTTACAGTTCTTACCTGGGGATAGAGTCCATAATCGACCCCTCTCCCTGTATTTGATCCTGCTACTTCAGGATCTATTCCTGAATAGCCGGTGATCGTGAAAAGGTTATTTGCATTCAGGTATATCCTCATTCGCGAAAGCTGGATCTTTGAAAGAAATCGGGGAGGAACATTAAATCCCAGCTGGATATTCCTGAGCTTAAGGTAAGCACCATTTTCTACAAAATAGCTTGAAGGCTTGCCGAAATTACCGTTAGGGTCACTTGCAATATTGCGCGGATGCGAGGTGTGATTTTCCTCGGTCCATGCTTCGTAAATAAGGGTCGTGGTGTTGTTGTCCCCAAAGAAATTCCTTGTATATGCTTTATCAGCATTAAATACATCCACTCCCTGCACCCCCTGGAGCTGCATGGCAACATCAAATAATTTTCCCCTTACAAGACTGATGTTCAATCCGTAGATCAGCTTTGGCCAGGGATTCCCGATAAAAGTCCTGTCATGTTCTGCAGTTACCTGTCCGTCGGGAACATCATCCGGACCACTGATATCCATATACATCAGGTCTCCCGGTCCGGTTCCCCCTTCCTGGTAGGTTCCATCGGCTGCCCATGTATTGATGGCAAACACATCTGCTTCTGAATTCAGCATCTGTTGGACTTTGTATCCATAAAAATATGATATAGGCATGCCTGCTTCGGTCCGGGTCATTCCGCCGATCTGCCCACCTCCGTCGCCACCAATTATGGCTCCCTGGTTAAGGGATTGCATCTCGTTTTTCATGAAAGAGACGTTTCCCGTGATATTCAGTGAATAAGCTTTGAAGGCCCATTTATAACCCAGGTCAATATCGATCCCTGTATTTCTCATTGTGCCGATGTTCACCTCGGGATTCACCGGGCTGAAATTGTGGACGGCTATTCCTACCGAGGGTGGGATCGGGACACCGTATAAAAGGTCCCTGGTATCCTTCAGGTAAGCATCAAAGCTGAAAGACAGTTTATTGTTGAAAGCTGTCATGTTCAGGCCTATGTTATGCATATTCACTTCTTCCCATTTCACTTCCTCATTGGGAAACCTTGAAATAAAGAATCCAGTCACCTTGTTGGATCCCGTTTCATCGAAGGCATAGCTGGTAAACTGGGAAGTATAGGTTTTCAGGTAGATATAACTCCCGATATTATCCGAGCCAAGCTTTCCTGTGCTTCCCCTTAATTTTAAGCTATTGATATAAGGAACATTTTCGAAGAAGGCCTCTTTTGAAATATTCCAGCCGGCCGAGAAGGACGGGAATATACCCCATATATTTGCCGGTCCGAACTTTGGTGCCGATGCATCTCGCCTGATGTTGGCCTCGAAGAGGTACATTTCCTTGTAGTTATAGTTGAACCTTCCGAACTGTGAAAGTAAGCGGCTCTGGTATATATTCGACCTGTCCGTAATACTGAATTCACCGGTTGCCAGGTTCATGCTCCTTGCAAAATCAATCGGGAAATCAGTCCCGGTTACATTGAAATGGATCGATTCGTAGCTTGACCATTCGTAACCTGCCATCAATTTGATGGTATGGTAAGCCAGAGTCTTTTCATAGGTTGCCACAATGTTACCTAGGACTGAAGCATCATTTGAAGAGGAATAGGTAAGTGCATTTATGGTGTTGGCAAAGGCGCCGTAATTGAATGCTTCGGCAAATTTTTCACCAAGGTAGCTGGTATAATTGTATGCAAAAGTTGCCTTCACGGTAAGTCCCTGCAACGGGGTCAGTTCGGCAAAAAGGCTCCCGTTCAGGCGATTGTAATTCCTTGATTCATGCTGCTGGTACTGGCTGGCAACCGGGTTTGGTCCCTGGAAATAGACAGGCGCCCGTCCCCAACCTCCAAAAGGATTGGTCTCGTCGTATACAGGCATAATAGGAATGGACCGGTAGGGGATGGCCCCGGAATAATTCTCATTGAAATTATCAATAGGATTTTCCTTTACTGCCGAGAGCAAAATGCTTTCACCGACTTTTAGCCACTTTGTGATGCCCAGGTCTGAATTTAGTCTTCCACTGTAGCGTTGGTAAGTGTTGTCGATCAGGATTCATGTTTCATCGTCGAATCCTAGCGACATATAATAATTGAAGTTTTCAGCGCATTTCTACATGGAGAAATCATAGGTATTGATAATTCCGCTTCCGTCGT
>CAYSAH010000305.1:0-5269 GCA_964428945.1 uncultured Bacteroidaceae bacterium
TGTATTCCAGGATCTTCCAGATCTCTGAAAATACAAGTTCGCGCGTTCCAAATCCGGCAATCGTTACCGGAAGGAAAGCAAGCATATTCGAAATTGAAACGGCACTTACTGCAGGTACGAAACCGACATCCTGCCCCAGGCTTTTTGTAAAGATCAGGGGAATAAGAGCCAGGGCCAGGAATGCTGCCAGTGTAATGAAAAATCCCGGGAAAAATAAGCGAAGGGCATTGGCTTTCCAATCCTTGTAAACCTGGTCCAGCTCTTCCTGGAATTTGTCTTTTTTACGGGTAAGGTATTTCAGTGGAATAAAAACAAGTGAAGGGAAGATTATGATGGACAGGGCAAGAAGGAAAAAAGTAATGATCAGGACCAGCGTAACTGTATTGATCCGGAAGCTCCCGAATACCAGCATGGCACCGGTGCCGCCCAGTAATGTAAGGATCAATACATCCCAAACCCTGTCAAGGACCACCGATGAAGTCGCAACCAGCCCGGATGCTCCTGTCTTTCTCTTCAGGAAGAAGATCTTCGCAAATTCACCGATCCTTCCCGGGGTGATCACGCTTAGAAATCCTGAAACCAGGAAGAAGATCAGGGTGGTTCCGTAGGGGATCTTCACTCCGAAGGTGCGGTTGATCAGCATCCAGCGCAAGGATTTTAGCAGGTATACCAGGATCAGCAATCCAAAACCGGCGAGGAAGTCGAATACCGAAAAGGAGGAGAACAGTTCCAGGAAACTTTTCCAATCGAAGTTTTTCAGTACCAGGTAAAGCAGCACAAACCCAAATACATGCAGCGCGTAATATCCGATCTTGCCTATAACACTTTTTTTCATTGGGTCGGTTTGTCGCGCTAAGGTAATAATTTGGCCAGATTACTGGAAATAATTGTATTTTCGTGTCTTAATTCAACGACCCCCGATGAAAACAGGCGGACAAAGGTTTGAAGCCCGGGTGGTGCGGATTCCGAAGGAAAAGCTGCCGGGGGATCCTGTAACTTTTTATCGAAGGTCATAGAATTTAATCTGAAATATTAATATGACCTTGAACGCTTTGCTTCATCGTGTTAAATCGTAGATAAGTTCCATGGTATTTTCAGGCACAATATTTCTACTCTACTTTTTTCCCCTGTTCCTGTTGAGCTATTTCCTTACACCGAAAAAGTTCAGGAATTATGTCCTCCTGGCTTTCAGCCTGGTATTTTATGCCTGGGGGGCACCTGCTTTTATTTTCATCCTGGCAGGATCCACCATCATAAGCTTTTATATTGTGCAGCTCATGCACAGGTCGGCAAATGAGAAACAAAAGAAGCTGCTGCTGCTTACCGCTCTTTTATTAAATGTTGGCGTTTTGATTTATTTCAAATACGCTAATTTCTTTATGGAGAATTTCAATTCCCTGCTACAGTCATTCGGGGCGAAGGAGCTGAAATGGACAGCCATTGCACTTCCGATCGGTATTTCCTTTTATACTTTTCAATGCCTTTCCTATTGCGTGGATGTCTATCGCGGTGTGAGTCCCCCGCTAAAGAAAGCTACCGATTTCCTGCTCTATATTATAATGTTCCCGCAATTGATTGCAGGCCCGATCGTGCGCTTCAATACCATTTCAGGCCAGATCACGGACAGGACATCCATGCCTTCCGACAGGGTCCTTGGATTTTACCGCTTTACCATCGGACTGGCAAAGAAAGTATTGATCGCAAATGTGATGGGTAAATATGCCGACATGTATATGACCCGGAACCTCTTGAGTCTTAGTTCAACCGAGGCATGGCTCGGACTCCTTGCATATTCCTTCCAGATCTATTTTGACTTCGCAGGGTATTCAGATATGGCCATTGGCATAGGCAGGATGATCGGATTCACTTTCCCTGAAAACTTTAACAATCCTTACGTTTCAAAAAGCATCACCGAATTCTGGCGCAGGTGGCACATGACCCTGAGTTCCTGGATGCGTGATTACCTTTACATACCCCTGGGAGGAAGCCGGGTGGATACAAAACTCAGGTTGTTCATGAACCTCTGGATCGTTTTCCTGATCTCGGGTCTCTGGCATGGTGCTTCATGGAATTTCGTGATCTGGGGTGCATACCACGGTTTCTTCCTTGTAATTGACCGGCTCTTCCTGAAGAAATTGCTGGCAAGGGCAGGGGCTTATGTCGCAACGATATTTACCTTCATGGTGGCCATTCTTGGCTGGGTGCTTTTCCGCCTGGAGACCTTTGACCAGGCACTTACCTATTACGGCAGGTTATTTGCCTTTGAATTCAAAGCGATTGATGCAGGCAATATGCTCGACATGCTCATCGTAATGGCAGTCGCCTTCATTTTCTCCTTCATTACACTAACACGTTTCGGGAAAGACCTTGAAACCAGGATCTTTTATGAAGAATATGGACCTAAGCGCTATATCATTGTGGGAACTGCTGTAATCATTCTCTTTGCCTTATCCCTTGGTTCTATTGCAGCGACCGGTTTTAATCCTTTCATATATTTCAGGTTCTGATGGAAAAGAAATTGAAAATAGCATCCTGGGTCCTGGTGGGACTTTTACTGCTGCCACTCTTTCAGCAGTTAACAGGGCTAGTGCATGAAAGGAAGCTGAGGGGTGCGGTAAAGGTTGCAGCATTACCCGAATTTTCTTTGAAAAATTGGTTTTCGGGAACGTACCAGGACAAGCTGGAACCAGCTGCAAGGGACAGGTTTGGATTCCGGAACATCTTCGTCAGGGTCAACAACCAGGTGGCATTCAGCCTGTACAGGAAGGCGCTCGCAAATGGTGTGATCATCGGGAAGAAGAATTACATGTACGAGAGCAATTATATAAATGCCCGCAACGGTGAAGATTTCCTTGGCGATTCTCTCATTGGATCAAAGGTTCAAAAGCTTAAAAAGATTCAGGATTACTGCGAAGCGCATGGCAAATTGTTTCTTGTCACATTTGCCGCAGGAAAGGGTAGCTACTACCCGGAATATTTCCCTGATAAATATCTTAAAGAACCAGGAAAGACCAATATCAGTGTATATTCCGAATATTTTGATGCCTGCGGAGTGAATTACATCGATTTCAATAAGTTGTTCCTTGAAATGAATGATACTTCTAGGTATTGCCTCTATCCAAAGACCGGGGTACACTGGAGTTATTATGGAATGGTGCTGGTTTTTGATTCGCTTGTGAACTATATCGGGAAGGAAACCGGGATGGAAATGCCACTATTCGAATGGGGAGATATAAAGCAGAACAGGAGATACCAGAGCAGCGACAGGGATATTGAAGAAGGAATGAACATTCTCTTCCGCATCAACCATGAAAAACTTGCCTATCCCAAAGTAGCGTTCAAAGATGAAGGGATCAGGAAACTTAAGGGAGTGGTAATCGCCGACTCCTTCTACTGGGGCTTGCACAATATCGGGTTCAGTCACCGGATCTTTGACCACGGTGAATACTGGTACTACAACAGGCAGGTTATAGCTAACCATATTGAGGGCGACTTTTTTCTTGATGATGTTGGCCGGCTTGAAAGGCTGAAAGATGTTGATGTGATCATTATGATGGCCACGGAGGCAACCATGATGAAGTTTCCATTTGGTTTTGAGGATGTGCTGCAGGGATCCGCGGAATAGATTTTAGATTGTTGGCACAATATTTTTGACCACAGATCCACACAGATAAAATTGCAGGCGAAATGCATGAATCCGGGTAATCCAAAAACACGCTAATAAAGAGTTCATATTTTGGCGTCCCGGTGGAATCCCGGCCATCACATTATCTGATTACCTGCTTACCCCTTCCCTTCAACTTCCAGATACTTCACCAATGCCTTTTTCTCAGCATCATCATATTCGGTGGTGAGCTCTTTAAAGATTTCACTGACAGAGGATATTTTATCGATCCTCCATGCATTAGTTCCAGTAAAGACAAATCCATTTTCAAGATTCCCCCTGTAGGCTTCTATCAAGGCTTCAGCAATGCAATACGTGGTTGTTTTGGGATCACAGGATTTAATGCAATGGTGTCGACAAACTTTTGGGCGCCTGTTTCCCTGGATGGCCTCGTCAAGGAATTTATTATAGATCGACCTCCCGGGCATTCCCACCGGGCTTTTTATTATTCGGATATCTTCTTCGCGGGCTTCAACAAAGGCATTTTTGAACTCCGGAGATGCATCGCATTCCTCGGTAGCGACAAAGCGGGTGCCCAGTTGAACTCCAGAGGCACCACGTTCCATGATCTTGTAAATATCGTCACCTGTGTATATACCCCCTGCTGCAATAACAGGGATATCCTTGTTAAACCTGGCCTTGATATCCTGGGCAACCTTTACGACTTCTTCCACGAGGTTTTCCAGGGTATTGCTGAGGTCTTCCAGGGCATTTGCCTTGAATCCCAGGTGACCCCCGGCTTTAGGGCCTTCCACCACCAGTGCATCGGGTAAGTAATTATAATTTTGCTGCCATTTATTGCAAAGGATATTCGCCGCTCTCCCTGAAGAAACGATAGGTACGAGTTTGGTTTTTGAACCGGGTGTGAGGTATTTAGGAAGATCAAGTGGAAGACCGGCTCCTGAAAAGATTATATCTATTCCTTCCTCAATAGAAGTCTTTACCATATCAGAAAAATCTGTAAGGACCGACATGATGTTCACAGCGAGAACTCCCTTGGTAAGTTCCCTTGCTTTGCGGATCTCCCGTTGCAGGCCTTCAATGTTTCTTTTCTTGTACCCAGAGGTTCCGGTCTCTTCGGTTAATCCGAGCGCCACTGTTGCAATGGTTCCTACTCCCCCCATGTTCGCTACTGCAGATGCCAGTTTCGACATTGATATACCTACGCCCATTCCACCCTGTATGATGGGAAGTCGAATCTCGAGGTCCCCAATCTTTAATGTTTTCAATTTCGTGGTTTTTTTAAGTGCAGAAATAATTCTGCCGAAGGTATACTCTTTATTTATCGATTACCATGTAAAAGACGCCATATGGGGTGAATGGGGGTGTTTTGGTATAAATGGGGTGAGTTGCAAGTGGAATAAGGAAGGAGAATATAGAATTTCGAATAATGAATAAGGAATGTTGAAGTTGAATATCGAAGGATGCAACGCTGTCCCCGGGTGCAGTCGAGGGGTAACAATGAATATCGGAGGGCGGTTCCTGGGCGAAATCGATAAATCCATTTCCACAATCCTACTTCATCATAATGCATGGAAATAAAATAATTTATGATGTAGCTTTGATGTAGTTTAAGTTTGTTCCTGTTGCATTTTTATATAGGAG
>CAYSAH010000306.1:0-4098 GCA_964428945.1 uncultured Bacteroidaceae bacterium
GGGAGAAGGAATACGTCAATCCCCTGAATTGGAAAAGACAGATCGCATCCGGACTCCCCCACAATATGAGGCCAACCATGAAAAATTTCCAGATAAGGTTATTCTCAGCAGTGAAACTGCTTCAGCATTTAGCAGCCGTGGCATATACCTGTTTCCGGTAACAGAAAAAAATAGTGACATTTTACGGGATGGAAGAGGTGGAGACTCAGAAATCGGACAAGTCTCCGCTTACGAACTCCATTCTGTCGATTTTGGTTCCTCTGCCGATAAAGTATTTGCATCAATTGATCAGCACCCCTTTGTTGCCGGGCAATTTGTATGGACAGGCTGGGACCACCTTGGAGAACCCACTCCATATTATCAATCCCGTAGTTCCTATTGTGGAATTATAGATATGGCAGGTTTCAAAAAAGACCGGTTTTACCTTTACCAGTCGCAATGGCTCCCTGAATTACCAATGGTGCATATCCTGCCTCATTGGAACTGGCCTGTACGAATCGGAAAGATCACTCCTGTACACGTATTCACCTCGGGAGATGAAGCTGAACTCTTTCTCAACGGCAGGTCACTCGGACGAAAAAAAATGCAGAAAGATGAATACAGGCTGCGATGGGATGAGGTTCTTTACGAGCCCGGCGAACTGAAAGTAATCGCATATAAGAAGGGTAAAAAATGGGCGGAGAATAAAGTATCAACAACGGGAGAAGCATGGCAACTGAAAGCTTCCTCTGACCGAAAAGAAATCCAATGCGATGGACATGACCTGGCATTCATCACTGTAAGCGTAACTGATAAAAAAGGGAATACAATTCCAGATGCTGCCAGGCTCATCGAATTCGAAATTGACGGACCAGGAGAGATACTGGCTACAGATAACGGAGATGCCACTAATTTCACACCATTCATTTCCCATAAACGTGAAACCTTCAGTGGGCTTGTACTGGTTATTATTCGGTCAAAAAAAGGTGAGGCAGGAACCATTAATCTTACAGCAAAATCAGCGGGGCTGAAGACAGTCAGGGTAAACGTTCAAAGCATTTGAACGGATTTTTACACAATTCCTGATATTGGTTTCTTTTTACATTGCGAACAGAAAGTAACCATAGTGGTGGTGTTTCCCTCTGGTTTTACCTGAACCGGCACTTTTATACGCCTCACCCCTACCTTTTTCAGTTAAAAATTTCAAAGGTTAATAGCAATATGCTTAATGTATAAGGAAGTATTCCTGGAGGAGGGTAAAGCTCTTTACTAAGTCCTTTATTTCATATTTTGTTGCACCGGTATTTTGACCAAAGCATCGTTAGTTAAACCCTGGTAATTCTTATCTTTATGACATGAGATACAACAATGTTTTAAAAATACGTTCAAACAGGATGAATGGTATAATACAGTATCAGGAAAGGAATTTACAGTCAAGTACCAAAATATCTTAAATCTATCTTCAACTGAATGAAAAAAAATATCCAAATTCTATGCGTACTTTTCCCTGCAGCAATATTGTTCCTGAACAATTCTTCGTTTGCCCAGGCAGTGACAATCGATTTGTCAGCAGAACACCAAATTATTCGTGGTTTCGGGGGGATGAACCATACAACCTGGATCGCCGATCTGAATGAAGACAACAGGGAAAAAGCTTTTGGCAATGACCCGGGTGAGATAGGCTTAAGTATCCTCCGCTGCCATATCGACCCCTCTTCATCTAATTTCAGTCGTGAATTACCCAGCGCATTGCATGCCCTTGAAAATGGAGCTATCGTTTTTGCATCTCCATGGAATGCCCCGGATGCAATGCTTGACCCAGGCACGGTACCAAGCAGGGTCGATCCTGCGAAGTATGGGGATTATGTAGCTCACCTGAATTCATTTAACAGCTATATGGCAAGCGAGGGGGCCCCACTCTATGCCATTTCGGTGCAAAACGAACCGGATTATGGAGAATGGACCCGGTGGACTTCAGCAGAAATGTTGGATTTTATGAGCAATTATGCCCAGGGAATAGAAAATAAAGTCCTTGCACCTGAATCATTCCAATTCAGGCGACCATACACCGATCCTTTGCTAAACGATGCAGCAGCAGCAGCAAATCTCGAGATTGTGGGAGGTCACATTTATGGAGGTGGATTATTTGATTACCCACTTGCCAGGGAAAAAGGTAAAGATGTCTGGATGACCGAACACCTAACGGGAAGCGATGACCCTGACTCAAACACCTGGGACCTTGCCCTTGGATTAGGTAAGGAAATAAGTGATTGTATGGATGCAAACTTCAATGCTTATGTCTGGTGGTACATCCGGAGATTTTACGGCTTAATAGCAGATGATGGAAATATAACAGACAAAGGATATGTAATATCACAATATTCAAAGTTTGTTCGCAAGGGCGCAGTGCGTGTCGGGGTAGATGACAGTTCCCTGAGCATGGTTGATGTTACAGCATATAAAACCGATACTTCCCTGGTTATAGTTGTGTTGAACAGGAACAATTCAGAAGTAAGCCTGGATTTTAATATTTCTAACTCAAATGTCAGCAAGCTTACCCAATTCACCACATCTGTTACAAAGAAAATGGAAAACGATGGTGAATATATTATATCCGGGAATTCTTTTTCTGCCACAATCGCTGCCAAAAGTGTAACGACCTTTTCTTCCAATGCGGCATATGCAGGTAAACAGGGAAACTTAAAGCCTTTAGCCAATGCTGGTGAGGATATGGTTCTTGATGACACAGAAGGTACTGGCTTTAAGGTAATTACCCTTGACGGATCTTCGAGCACAGACAGTGATGGAGAGATCATCAACTATTCCTGGTCCTTAAGCGGTCAACAGGTTTCCTGGGAATCAGGTCATGAGTTAACAATAAATATTGGGGAGTATGAACTTGTATTGTCGGTTACTGATAATGACGGCGCCACTGATGCCGATACTGTAAAGATAAGTTTCAGCAGTTCAAACAGTACTGAGATATGGCTGGATGCTGAGTGCGGAAACGTTGGTTCCAACTGGCAGATTCTTTCCGATGCAAGTGCTTCAGGCGGAACATATCTGGCTACTGCAGCTGGATACGAACAAATAAGTGCCGCTTCAACAGAGGCAGTGGATCTTCTTACCTACGATTTTTCTGTCGTTGAAGCCAGCAACTATAAAGTCTGGGGCCGGGTGATAACGCCCTCCCCGAACGACGATTCCTTCTGGGTGAAAGTAGATGAATCAGAATGGGTAATGTGGAACAGCATCCCGGCAGGAGCTTCCTGGCATTGGGATGATGTACATAATCAAAGTAATGACAATGTCGTATTTTATGATCTGGAATCAGGTGATCATACGCTAAGCATTTGTATGCGTGAGGATGGAGCAAAACTGGATAAGATACTGATCAGTAACACAGGGATCACTCCGGTTGACCTGGGCGGAGAAGCAATCAACTGCCCGGAAGAGACCAGCGATGAAGTTCGTTCCCTTAATTACTGCAACGAAATCACAGTATATCCAAATCCTTCATCCGGTAGCTTTAATGTTGAATGGAACAGCAGCTATAAGAGCATACAGGTGATTAATGACTGTGGACAATCGGTTTTCCTGGAAGATATCAGACCCGGATCAAGCAATGTTTTCATTGGTTCAATTTCAGATCCAGGTGTCTATTTTATTTTGCTTCGGGGAGAGAAATCATCAAGTGTAAGTAAATTCATCATTAAATAAACCAGTCGCTGCAAAACATTGAAAAACAATGAACTATATTGTTTATGAATATAAAACAGATGATTAAAAGAAATAATAAGCACTCAAAATTATTCTGGGTTGTTGCAGCCCTTCTGCTCAGTGTCAGTGGGTTTTCCCAGGATCCGAATTTTCACATTTACCTTTGTTTCGGACAATCAAACATGGAAGGACAGGGTGCAATCGAAGCGCAGGATAAGGTGGTGGACAGCAGGTTCCAGGTGATGGAAGCAGTTACGTGCTCAAACCTTGGAAGGACAAAAGGATCGTGGTACACTGCTGTGCCTCCCTTAACGCGTTGCTATAGCGGCCTCTCTCCTGCTGATTATTTTGGAAAGACCCTGGTTGCAAATCTCCCCGACAGTATCATTGTGGGTGTTG
>CAYSAH010000306.1:4108-5246 GCA_964428945.1 uncultured Bacteroidaceae bacterium
TTCCGGAAAAATGATTACCAGGCCTATGTTGCAACAATCACGGAGGACTGGCTGAAAAACATCATCAACGAATATGGAGGAAATCCCTATGCTCATCTTATAGATGTTGCAACAATGGCTCAGGCAGATGGTATTATCAAGGGGATCCTGCTGCACCAGGGAGAATCCAATGTTAATGACAATGATTGGCCTCAGAAAGTTAAGGGTATTTACGACAACATGATAACGGACCTGGGACTTAATCCGGATTCTGTACCCCTTCTTGCCGGTGAAGTGGTGAATACAGACCAGGGAGGTATATGTGCCGTGGCAAATTCATTGATCGCCCAGCTCCCGGCTACCATTCCCAATTCATATGTGATTTCCTCAAGTGGGGTTACCGACGGTGCCGACAATTTGCATTTCAACTCCGCCGGATACAGGGAGCTGGGATGGAGATATGGATTGCAAATGCTCCAAATACTCGGTGTTGATACGAGTAATCCCGTTGATCCCAGGGGTAACCAGGAACCGAATACTTCAGAAGGAACCGAATCGTTCTTTTTTGAACCCGAATGCAGCACGATTGGAAGCGACTGGCAAATAAACACTGATGCTGGAGCTTCCAACGGAAACTATGTGATGGTGGATCCTTCCATTCAAAGTGTTGCTGCTACTCCAGGTACAATTGACAGTGAGATTCCTTTTATTTTTACGGCTGAAAAAGATTCGACTTATTACATTTATGGCCGCATGAATTGTCCCACAGCCGACGACGATTCATACTGGGTGAAAATGGACAATGGAGCTTTTGCCATGGCCAACAGCCTGGTTACAGTGGGATGGCAGTGGATGACAATAGGAACTTATGTACTATCCGCAGGTGAGCACACCCTCACCTTAGCCTATCGCGAAAATGGAGCCAAATTGGATAAAATCTGTATCTCAAGCTATTCGGTGGCTCCGACAGGATTGGGTGAAGAAGCCGAAAATATTTGTGATCTCAATCCCGAATCACTTGCCGAAATCTCTTCTGAATTACCGGGGACTTATTTCCTGGGGCAAAACTACCCCAATCCCTTTACGGGGAAAACAAACATCCTCTTTGATCTACCCGTTGATACCTATGTTTCCCTGAAAGTGTTTTCAATACTTGGTG
>CAYSAH010000307.1:0-5232 GCA_964428945.1 uncultured Bacteroidaceae bacterium
AAGGACAGAGGGTGAAGTCAGGGAATATGGCAATCGTTTCCATGTCAATTGGGAGAGAGGGCAGAAGACAGGTTTCTTTATTGACCAACGGGAGAACCGGAAATTGGTTGAACAGTATTCCAGGGGGAAGAAGGTGCTGAACATGTTCTGTTTCACAGGAGGATTCAGTGTCTATGCCCTCAGAGGTGGAGCAGAATTGGTTCATAGCGTTGACAGTTCAGGCCACGCAATAGATCTGACGAGGGAAAATATTGAAATTAATTTTCCTGGTCATAAGAATCATGAAGCTTATGCAACTGATGCCTTTGAGTACCTTCAGAATATAGATCAGAAATACGATCTGATCATCCTGGACCCGCCAGCATTTGCAAAACATCAAAATGTGTTGAACAATGCCTTGCAAGGATATAAGCGTTTAAATCAGCAGGCAATACAAATGATAAAGCCGGGTGGCATAATTTTTACATTCAGCTGCTCCCAGGCTGTCAGCAAGGAAAACTTTCGCAAATCTGTTTTCGCTGCTGCCGCTAATACCGGAAGGGATGCCAGGATCTTACACCAGGTTTCACAACCAACGGATCATCCAGTCAGCATATACCATCCCGAAGGTGAATACCTGAAAGGTTTGGTTCTTAGGATAGACTGATTTAATTCAAGCAACTTATTATTCAGACTTTCTCCATAATGAAGGTAAAGCTTATTAGAAATACACCTTCTGTTTAAACAAATAACACCGCGTCATCAACAATTTACCGATTAAATGAAGCAATTTACCGTTTTACCTTACCTAAAATTAAAATATAATATGAAATTAGCTGTAACAATAGAAGGACTTTGTCGTCTATTAAAATGTAGTAAAAACTAACTCAGATTATTATGAAAAAAATAGCATTTGCATTCGTCCTGTTTTCGATGATCGGACTTCAGTCATGTGTTTTTGGGGACTGGGATATGGGCATTTCCGGGGATGGGAATGTAAAAACGGAAATTATAGATATTGATGGATTTACTGGCGTGCACGCAAGCTCCGGAATAGACGTTAATATCTCACAGGGGGATTTTTATGTTGAGGTTGTTGCTGATGAGAATCTTCATCAGTATATCACTGTTGAAAAAGAAGGAGGGATGCTTAAAATTGGCAGCGAAAGGAATATTTACAGGGCCGAATCGAAAGTTGTTAATGTTACCCTGCCAGAATTAACGGACATAAGGATTAGCAGTGCTGGTGATGTAGAAGCAAAAACGGATTTTGAATGCAAAAACCTTAATATTGATATTAGCAGTGCAGGTGATCTTAACCTGGGTGTCAAGGCTGATGAGATAGATCTTTCAATAAGTTCCAGCGGGGATTGCGATATCTGGGGTTCGGCAAATGCGTTTGACGCAAGGCTCTCAAGTGCCGGTGACCTAAATGCTTTTGACCTGGTGGCTGACTATGTTACAGTCAGGGTATCGAGTGCAGGGGATGCAAGAGTGACAGCAAATAAGGAAATAGATATGGCCGCTTCAAGTGCAGGCAGTATATATTACAAGGGCGATGCCGTTGTTAAGCATAGCAGCACCTCCTCTGCAGGCAGTATTGTTAAAAAATAAAGCTATTTGCTAGCCCGGCTATGAGCTGATGTTCCAAAAAGCTTAAGGATCTTACCTGACAAAGAACCACTCCTCTTCAGTAGAAAGATCAGGAAAGTATTTGTATTTCTCCAGGTTGAATTCCTTTAAAAGCTCGGGTGAAGTGATCCTGTTTTTTATTATATATCTGAGCATCAAACCTCTGGCCCTTTTTGCATAAATGTTAACATTTAAGAACTCTACATCCTCCTGTTCCCTGAACTGGGGTGTTATAACCCTGAATGGAAACTGGTTTGGTCGGATTGCACTGAAATACTCATTTGATGCAAGATTTATCAGGATTTTATCTTTGGTAATCTCAGTCAAACGTGTTATTTCTTCCGGAATAATATTTTTCCAGAAATCGTAAAGGTTCTTTCCACGTTCATTTTCCATTTTTATCCCCATTTCAAGGTTAAACGGAAGTATGCTGTCGAGGGGTTTTAAAACACCATACAGACCCGACACTATCCTTGTATTCTCGTTTGCAAAGAGAAGGTCTTTCTCATTAAGCTGTTTGGCATTTAAACCATCAAATACCTCACCTGAAAATGCCAGCATGGCTTGTTTCCCTTCAATGGGAGTGTAATCTGTTTTCCAGGCAGCAATTCTTTTAAAATTCTGAATTGCAAGCTTATCGCTGAGATCCATAAGGGACTTAAGCTCAGGTAAGGTAAGTTTCTTTAATTGATTGATAAGAATTTGCGTATCTGCGAGAAACTCAGGAGTAGAAGATTGTTTGGTAACTCGCTGAGGAGTCATATCAATCGTTTTAGCAGGACCAAGAATTGCTAACATTTTTTTTGATTAACCCAGGTAACTTTTTAATATTTTACTTCTGCTGGTATGTTTCAACCTTTTTATTGCTTTTTCTTTTATTTGCCGTACTCTTTCGCGTGTCAGATTAAATTCTTCACCAATTTCCTCAAGCGTATGAGGATGTTTACCGTTCAAACCGAAATAGAGCCTGATTATGCTGGCCTCCCTGTAAGTAAGGGTTGAAAGAGCGCGTTCGATCTCCTTTCTTAAGGAGTCGTTGAGCAATCCCTTATCAGGGCTCGGCGTATCTGCGTTTAAAAGTACATCATACATGTTCCCATCTTCACCGTCAAGCAAGGGCGCATCCATAGATACATGTCTTCCCGAACTTCTGATGGCTTCCTTGACATCTTCCGGAGCGATCTCAAGTACCTTGGCAATCTCAAGAATCGTCGGTTCCCGCTCATAAAGCTGCTCAAGTTCTGCAAATGTCTTATTGATTTTATTTATAGAACCAATCTTATTCAATGGCAGCCTGACTATCCTTGCCTGCTCAGCAAGAGCCTGAAGGATCGACTGTCTGATCCACCAGACGGCATAGGATATAAACTTGAAACCCCTTGTTTCGTCAAAGCGTTGTGCCGCTTTTATAAGGCCAAGATTACCTTCATTGATCAGGTCAGGCAAACTTAATCCCTGGTTTTGATACTGCTTGGAAACTGATACCACAAACCTGAGGTTTGCCTTGATCAGCTTCTCCATGGCCTGTGAGTCACCTTTCTTAATGCGACGTGCCAATTCAACCTCCTCTTCGGCGGAAATCAGATCCACTTTCCCGATTTCATGCAAGTATTTATCAAGGGAAGGAGTCTCCCTGTTAGTGACTTGCTTGATTATCTTTAGCTGTCGCATTCAGGCTGATTTGGTCTGGGTTTACCGGCTCTTTTTTATTCTGAACCGTAAGATTACAAAAAAGTCTTTAAAATCCACTATCCATTTTCTGTTTTAGAACAATTTATTTTAACTTTTTATCAAATTAAACAAAAAATCAGATTCAATATATAGTTGATTAATAATCAGATGATTACATGATGATATCGATAGAATATCTTCGTGTGAATGTCTCAAAATGAATAGGTTAGAAGATTGATTCCTTTTAAATGATAATCGATTTTATTTTGGTTGTATTGTTTAATTCTTTAATATTGCAACGAATTTACAGACATAAGAAGTCTATACTTCTCAAATTATTTCCTTTTTCGTATAATTTATCCATACATTTTTAACAAATCCTATATGTACGATATTCTTGAATTGAACAAAAAGCTTCTTGCTGAATTGCGGGATATTGCTAAAGAATTGAAAGTGAAAAGAGTAGAATCTTTCCGTAAGCAGGACCTTATCTATAAGATCCTGGATATGCAGGCAATTATTGCATCCGAATCTAAAACAGCAAAGAAAAAAGAAAATACCGGCAGGGACAGTGTCCAGCCAAAAAGCGATCAAAGAGCCGACAGAAATGATCAATCTTCAGACAGGAAGAATCGTCGCGGGCGTTCTGTAAAAAACGATAGTATTCCTGAGAGAACGGAAAATTCCGTTAAAGCAGAAAGGAATGAAGAGAATCAGGCAGTTGATCCGCAACAACTCGCTAACAATCTTCCTAAAGCCGAAGAAAAGCGTAATGAAAATGATGGTCAAAGACGGGACGATTATAAGGGCAGGAAGAATCAGCCTTACGATCGTGAAGGTCAGCGTAAGCCTTTTAATAAAGGTGACAGGAATGAGCGCTACAATGACCGTAACGAGAGGAACGGGGATCGTAATGACAGGAATTCAGATCGACCGGAGCGGAACGAGAACAGGGGCAATGAAAGGCCCGTTGACAGGAATATCGATCGTTCCGAAAATAAGGGTAACGAAAAGCCCAATGACAGGAGTATTGAAAGGAGTGACAGGAATATTGAACGTCCTGAAAGGAGTAATGAGCCAAAAGCTGAACGCAGGGCAGTTGATAAATACGATTTTGAGGGACTTATTCTTAACTCGGGCGTACTTGAGATCATGCCTGATGGATACGGCTTTCTGAGGTCTGCTGATTATAATTACCTGAACTCTCCGGATGATATTTATGTATCACAAAGTCAGATAAAATTATTCGGACTGAAAACCGGAGACAATGTTACAGGTGCCATCAGGCCCCCAAAGGAAGGGGAAAAATATTTCCCGCTGATCAAAGTTGAAGAAATAAACGGACGCAGCCCTGATTATATCCGTGACCGTGTTCCATTCGATTATCTAACTCCTCTTTTCCCTGACGAAAAATTCACACTTGTGGGCAATGGACATAATGACCTTTCAGCTAGAGTGGTTGATATGTTTGCACCCATCGGGAAAGGCCAGCGCGGTCTGATCGTTGCGCAACCTAAGACAGGTAAAACCGTACTTCTGAAAAATATTGCCAATGCCATTGCAGCTAACCACCCTGAAGTATATATGATGGTCCTGCTGATTGACGAAAGACCAGAAGAGGTTACCGATATGGCAAGAAATGTTGATGCTGAAGTAATATCATCCACCTTTGACGAACCTGCTGAACGCCATGTAAGAGTTGCAAGCATTGTCCTGGAAAAAGCCAAGCGACTTGTTGAATGCGGTCATGATGTTATGATCCTTCTTGATTCGATTACAAGGCTGGCTCGTGCTTACAATACTGTATCACCTGCATCAGGAAAAGTGCTTTCCGGAGGTGTGGATGCAAATGCACTGCACAAACCAAAACGTTTCTTTGGTGCTGCAAGGAATATTGAAGGAGGAGGCTCATTGACCGCCTTACCTATTGTTGAAACTCAAGAGGGAGAT
>CAYSAH010000308.1:0-5219 GCA_964428945.1 uncultured Bacteroidaceae bacterium
GGGAGGTTCGCAACTTAAGTTAAGGCGCACTTAGCGTGAATCTTCAGTAATGTGATAATTAAAAAACCAGGAACAATGAAATACAATAACATACTTGAAACAATAGGAAACACACCCCATGTAAGGTTGAGCAAGCTTTTTCCCGGCCACGAGGTATGGGTAAAACTTGAGCGCAACAATCCGGGAGGAAGCATCAAGGACAGGATCGCGAATTCCATGATCCTTGATGCCGAAGAGAAGGGAATTCTAAATAGGGGAAGCGTGATCATCGAACCAACTTCAGGAAATACAGGTATAGGTATCGCCATGGTCGGGGCTGTGAAAGGATACAGGGTGATCCTTGTTATGCCGGAATCAATGTCGGTTGAAAGGAGAAGCATCCTGAAGGCATATGGTGCAGAGATTGAACTGACCGACAGGAAGGATGGTATGAAGGGTGCCATGGCAAGGGCCCTGGAACTTAAAGCTGAGATCGAAAATGCATGGATCCCTTCCCAATTTGATAATCCGGCAAATCCGGCAATTCATGAACGCACTACTGCAGAGGAAATACTTGGGGATTTTCCGGACGGGATCGATTATTTGATTACCGGGGTAGGAACAGGAGGCCATATAACAGGGGTTTCGAGGATCTTAAAAAAGAAAATGCCTGCGCTGAAGGTTTTTGCTGTTGAGCCGGCCGACTCCCAGGTGATAGGAGGAAAAAGCCCTGCACCCCATCCGATAATGGGAATCGGGGCCGGTTTTATACCTGGAAACCTTGACACCTCACTCCTGGATGGCACTATCGCAGTGGAGAAAGACGAAGCCTACCTGTTCGCCAGGAGGGCTGCAAGGGAAGAGGGAATTTTTATTGGTATTTCAAGTGGGGCCTCGCTTGCAGCTGTATCAAAAAAGTTGCCGGAACTACCAAAAGGATCACGTATTCTGACCTTCAATTATGATACCGGGGAAAGATATTTATCCGTAAACGACCTCTTTTAGATGGTTTTTGATAATTTTGGATATTCAATTAAATTAAAAGCCTATTCTCCGGAATGAAGATCGCTGTTGATTTTGATGGTACCATCGTTGAGCACAGGTATCCCGACATCGGGAAACCACTGCTGTTTGCTTTTGAAACCCTTAAAAAGCTTCAGGAACAAAGGCACCAGCTGATCCTCTGGACCTACAGGAGCGGGAAAGAGCTCGACGAAGCTGTGGACTTCTGTCGTAAAAATGGCATCGAATTCTACGCAGTAAATAAAAACTACCCTGAGGAGGTGTTTGAAGAGGGTAAAGTAAGCCGGAAGATCCAGGCTGATTTTTATATCGACGACCGCAACGTCTGCGGTTTGCCCGGGTGGGGAGAGATCTGGCAGATCATCCACCCTGAGCTTAATCCAACCTATAATGCTGAATTAAGGCACATGCCTCCAAAGAGATCCTTACTTAACAGGCTCTTTGGAAATTAATAATCCAAACAATGAAGATCTACAGTATTGCAGTTATATTCCTGATCAGTACCCTCTATTCAGGAAGTTGCGACAGGAAAGACACTGTCCAGGGAAAAAAGGCAGCTTCAATTTCAAAGGACAGTAAGCTCACCTCCCTGGAATTGCCCGCCGGCAATGCAAAGGTCGTGACAGGCGACGAGATAGCGGTTCAGATCAGCGCTCCTGATACACTTAAAATTGATTCCGTACAGGTGTTTTTTGGGGGCCAGCTTGCAGGGGTCTTCAATGGAGGAGAAGGCTATTCCATCACAACTGAAGGTTTCAATCCCGGGAAAGTTGGATTAAGAACGAAAGTGTATTTTGGGAACGGGATTTCAGAAACACACAGCAGCCAGGTCATCATTCTGTCCGATATAGTTCCTGTTACCTATAGCTACAGGGTAGTAAATTCATATCCCCACGATATCGGCGCCTATACGCAGGGCCTTATTTTTTATGATGGATGGATGTACGAGGGAACCGGCAACTACAACCAGTCGACCATCCGAAAAGTAAGATATACAAATGGAGAAGTTATTCAATCACGAAATAATGCCTCTGATATTTTCGGTGAAGGCATTACAATATTTAATGGACGGATCTTCCAGCTGACCTACAAATCGCAGATATGTTTTGTGTATGATCTTAACAGTTTTGAAGAGATACAGAAATACTATTTTCAAAATAAGGAAGGCTGGGGTCTCACGAATAACGAGAAGGAGCTCATTATGAGTGACGGTACCAATATTTTGTACTTCATCGATCCTGAAATGTTTACTGTAAACAGGCAAATTGAGGTCTACAATAATGAAGGACCGGTGGACGCCTTGAATGAACTGGAATACATCGGGGGGAAGATCTATGCCAACCGCTATTACACGGATGAGATCGTAATTATTGATCCTGAAAGCGGTAAGGAAGAGGGAAGGGTCGATATGAAAGGCATTCTGGAAATTAAAGACAGGAAGCCAGGTACCAATGTATTGAACGGAATCGCCTGGGATAGTCAGCAAAACCGGATATTTGTTACAGGAAAATACTGGCCAAAACTTTTCGAGATCGAAATTCAGTAAAGCTGTGCAAGTCAGCCTGTATCTGGTTCAGGCGCCGGGTTTTGGAAATAAACTCTGTGAGAAGTTGCCTCTGATTTATGAATCGCCGCATTAAACTTACATTAGCATCTCTGCCAGACTTTCAATTCTATGCTGAAATTCCATTTGCAATTACCTTCACACTGCGTGGAATGATCTGGAAGGCCATCGGCGAGTGACCAAGCGTCTCCCCGTCAGTTTCAAGGTGCAGCACAGAGGGAGAATTCACATTGATTACCTTCCCTGTATACGATTCAACCTTTTTGTGCTGTGTGATCTTGCCGTTGTAAAGCTTTTTGATATTGATCACCACCCTGTATTTTGCCATCTTCTTTATCAGGGTGATGCTGTACAGCCCATCGTCTGCAACTGCGGAAGGGATCGGGATCATTCCCCCGCCATTGTATTTTCCGATGCCAACACTCAAACTAAAGACTTTTCTCCTGAATGAATTCCCGTCTATCTCTATCTCTGCTTTTATTGATCTGTATTTTAAAAGGCTGGTGAACAGGGTTACAAGGTAAATTCCCGGACTGCTTTTCCCCTTCGCTTTTATAACATTTGTTCTTGCAACCACCCTTGCACCAAATCCCATTCCCGCAATGTTAATAAAATAGCGCTGCCAGGTCTTATTGCTTCTTGTGTACCTTACCAGTCCTGCATCCTGTACGAAGGTTTTCTGATTCTTTATAGTTTGAATGGCCCCTTCATAATCGGAAGGAATATTAAACATTTTACCCCAGTCGTTCCCTGTACCGACAGTGATAAGTCCAAGCATCACCTCGTTAGTGGGAATCCTTTTCTGTGCAAACAAGCCGTTAATCACCTCGTTCATTGTGCCGTCACCGCCAACCACGATTATTTTATTATAGCCGGATTCTATCAGGTTCCTGGAAAGGATCAGTGCATGGAGCCGCCTGTAGGTGAAAACAGCCTCATGGATTATTTCGTGCTTCTTCAGTAAGACTTCAATTTCCGGCCAGTCCTTCCCGGCTTTACCTCCCCCGGCAGCAGGATTAACAATAACGAGCCACTTGCCTTTTTTCATTTGAAATTATTTCTGAATGCAAAGATAATTTAAATTACTATATCCCTTCCTTTTGCCAATATGGCTGTACAAACCACTCGTGAAAGCGAATATTTTAATCTCCCGTTCTTAGCGATCCTGCTATTAATCACTCAATAATTCCATTATCTTTGAAGCTGGTAAAATTGTTGATAAAGTGTTAACAAAGTGCTTTTTGATTGTTTACAACAAATGCCCCTGAAGTCGGGCATGCAGGCTGAAAATAGTAACTTTGTTTTCCATTTTTACCTTAAAAAAGAATTTTACAGATGGGTAAAGTAATAGCTCTCGCAAATCAAAAAGGAGGGGTTGGTAAAACTACTTCAGCCATTAACCTGGGTGCAAGTCTGGGCATTCTTGACAAGAAGGTTTTGCTTATTGATGCCGATCCGCAGGCGAATGCGACTTCCGGGACGGGTTTTGATATAAAAAAGGTTAAAACCAGTATTTATGAATGCCTGATCGATGACGTTGATCCTGCAAAGATAATTCTTAACAGTGAGATCAAGGGTTTTGATCTGATTCCCTCGCACATCGACCTTGTTGGTGCAGAAATTGAAATGCTGAACATGCCCGAGAGGGAGTATATGCTTAAAAAGGTAGTTGAAAAGGTACGCGATAAATATGATTATATCCTTATCGATTGTTCCCCTTCACTGGGACTTATCACGGTGAATGCGCTTACAGCTGCAGATTCCGTTATTATTCCCGTTCAATGTGAGTATTTTGCCCTCGAGGGGCTTGGGAAATTGCTCAATACCATAAATATTATCCAGAAAGGACTTAACAAGGAACTGGAGATCGAAGGCTTCCTGCTGACCATGTACGATGCAAGGCTCAGACTTTCGAACCAGGTTGTTGAGGAGGTACAAAAGCATTTTCAGCAGATGGTATTTGACACGATCGTACAAAGAAATATAAGGTTGAGCGAAGCCCCGAGCTTTGGTAAACCTGCAATTCTTTATGATGCCGATTCAAAGGGTGCCATAAATTACCTTAATCTGGCAAGAGAAGTCCTTCAGAAAAATAATGGGACATTGCTGAAACAGAAGGATAAAATTATTGAATCATAACGTGGTTAAAACATGGCAGCACAGAAAAACGCATTAGGAAGAGGTTTAGGAGCACTTATAGATCAGTCCGGGGAAGCATCCCGCGAACTCATGAGATCGGTTGCGGCTGCGAACGAGATCTCATTGAAAAGTATTGAGGCAAATCCATTTCAGCCAAGGACAAATTTCGATGAGGAATCACTTGAGGAACTTGTTGTTTCGATAAAGGAGTTTGGGATTATTCAACCCCTGACTGTAAGAAAAATTGACGAAAACAAATACCAGCTGATCACCGGGGAACGCCGCTTTCGTGCAGCTGCCAAAGCAGGGCTGAAAACTGTACCTGCATATATCAGGGAAGCTGAAGATGAGAACATGCTTGAACTGGCCCTCGTTGAAAACATTCAAAGGGAAGACCTCGATGCCATTGAAGTTGCAATTTCATACCAGCGCCTGATGGAAGAGATCAGTCTCACCCAGGAATCCCTTGGGGATAGGGTAGGGAAGAAAAGGGCCACGGTAACCAATTACCTCC
>CAYSAH010000309.1:0-5174 GCA_964428945.1 uncultured Bacteroidaceae bacterium
TCGGGGCAATTTCAGGAAGCGCTGCAGCAGCAACCTCAGCTATTGGCAGTATAATGGGACCTGAAATGAAAAAAGAAGGCTACGATGAAAATTTCAGCGCAGCTGTAAATATTACATCTGCAACAACCGGTCTTACAATTCCGCCCAGTAATATCCTGATCGTATACTCACTTGCAAGCGGTGGAGTTTCAATTACTGCACTATTCCTGGCCGGTTACATCCCCGGTATTCTCACAGGTATAGGGATCATGTTGATGGCAATGTCGATGATGATATTGAAAAATAAAGGGTTTAAGGGTATGATAAAGACCCTTGGATATGTCCTTATTGCTTCAATAGTAATCGGTATAGCCGGTTCCGCACTTAAGCTTCTGCATGATCATTCCTCCGCATCTTTATTTAAAATAGTTGTTTACTCACTCCTTGCAATTGCTCTTGCCTTCTGGATATACAAAACGATACAGCATTGGGGCAAAGCCAAAATGGGATTCATGAAATTTTTCGACGCTATTCCATCTTTGCTTTTACTTGTAATTGTTATCGGAGGAATCGTTGCAGGTTATTTCACCGCCACTGAGGCTTCGGCCGTTGCTGTATTATATGCACTGATTCTGGCCCTTCTATACAAGGAAATGAAGTTCAGGGACCTGCCGGATGTGATCCTTCGTTCGGTAAAAACCACCGCTATTGTTATGCTTCTTGTCGCTACAAGTATTGGCTTGTCCTGGATAATGTCCTACCAGAATATACCGCAGAACGTGAGTAATGGTTTGTTGAGCATCAGCGATAACCCCTTTGTAATTCTGCTTATTATAAACTTAATTTTACTGTTTGTCGGAGTTTTCATGGATATGACTCCTGCGGTTCTGATATTTACCCCGATCTTTCTGCCAATAGTTACCGTTCAACTGGGTATGGATCCCATTCATTTCGGAATTATTATGGTATTGAATCTTTGTGTGGGATTATGCACTCCACCAGTAGGTTCAGTTCTTTTCATCGGATGCAGCATTGCAAATATCAAGATTGAAAAGGTTGTAAAACCACTTCTGCCTATGTTTGCTATAATGATCGTTGTGTTGCTATTAGTGACTTATATACCACAATTAAGTCTATGGCTTCCGAACCTGCTTTCTAAGTAGAATTTAAAAGAGTTTATCATGAGTCGTTCTATATTTTTATTTTATTAATTTAGCCAGCAATGATCTGCTATAATTAGTCGAGTTTCATGGTGGTTATTTAATGGTATTTCATTACTATATTTTTCATTCTCCGGATGAGTCCGCTAACAATACATATACTTATAATTTCAATCCTTATTATTGGACTCGTCGTCTTGTATATCATTCAATATAGAAGACTCAAAGCCCGATTTTCCTCAAATAAGATAGAATCAGTACTCAAGGAAAAGCTCTTACTTGAACAACTGTTTAATAATATGCCGGACAGGATATACTTTAAGGACAGAGATAGCCGATTCATCATTGCAAACAAATACGTTTCCAAGATAATGGGCCAAAAGGACCCAAAAGCCCTGATTGGAAAAAGTGATTTTGACTTTTATGAAGAGAAACTGGCCCAACCCTATTTTGAGGACGAACAGCGCATAATGAAAGAGGGTATTCCAATGATATCAAAGGAGGAAAAAGGACTTGACCTAGAGGGAAATGAAGTATTTGTTTCGACAACAAAAATACCTATCCGGGATAGTCATAATAATGTCATAGGGATTATTGGAATAGGACGTGATATTACCCCTCAAAAGGAAGCAGAAAAAAAACTCAAGGAAAAAACAGAAAGCCTGGAGGAGATAAATGTTCTGTTGGAAGAGCGGCAGGAGGAAATCCAGCAGATGGCCGAGGAATTAAGTGCACAGGCGGATCACCTGAAACAGGTTAATATTGATTTACAAAGATTGTCATTGGCAAGCAAGACCGATAATACGGTCATTATAATGGATAGTAACGGGAATTTCGAATGGGCAAATGAAGGCTTTAAGAAGCGCTACGGAGGTGATCTTGAATCATTCAAATTAAAATACGGTGTGAACCTGAGGGAAAATTCATCTAATGAAAACATTTCAGGTGTCCTGAACCAAATATATATTACCAAAAAACCCTATTCCTATAATTCGAAAAACCTTGACGAAAATGGTAAAGAGATCTGGAGCCAGACTAATATTTCTCCTGTACTGGATTCCAATAATGAAATTATAAACCTGGTCCTGATTGATTCTGATATCACTGAATTAAAACTTGCTGAATCAAAGATTAAAGTTCAGAACGATGAAATCATATCAAAATCCAGGGAACTTGTTACACTTAACGCAACCAAGGACCGGCTTTTTTCGATCATAGCACACGACCTTCGAAATCCCTTTCACTCAATACTCGGATTAACCGAGATCCTTAAAAATAGGCAAAGTGAATTCGGGCCTGAAAAGATGAATGAATTCCTGCAATTGATCCTTGATTCGGCAAAGTCTGCCAGCCAGTTGCTGGAAAACCTCCTGGATTGGGCTAGGTCCCAGACAGACAGTATTAAAATGAATCCTCGCCCGATCAGTCTTTACGAAATGGTTGAAGAAGTCATAGCCCTTGAGAAACTGCAGGCAAGTAACAAAAATGTTAATTTCACTAATAATGTTGATCAGGAACTCATGGCATATGCCGACAGGAATATGATCAATACTGTGATCAGGAATATTACCAGTAATGCCGTAAAATATTCAAAAGAGGGAGATTTTGTGAAGTTCAGTGGATTAAATGCTGATAATGAAACCTTTCTTGATATTTCTGATTCCGGCACAGGGATTCCGGAAGATAAACTCAAAACCCTTTTCAGACTTGATATGGTCAAAAGTACACCGGGAACAGCAGGAGAAGCTGGAACAGGACTTGGACTGATCGTTTGCTATGAATTCATGACTAAAAACAAGGGATCAGTTTCAGTTACAAGCAAACCCGGGAAAGGGAGCACCTTCAGATTAGGCTTACCATCCCGCGAAAATACCTGATGCCAGTTCATCCATAAATAATTTACCGTTTTTTATGTTACTAAACGTATTTATTACGCTAAGTTTGTTTTCTCAATAAATATTATATAAATTTGTTCTATGCTTGGTTCAAAAGTAAGTTTCAACCCCCACTTGTCCGTAGACTGCGTGATCTTCGGATTCACCGGTGATCACCTGAAGGTATTGCTTGTAGAACAGGCAGGATCACCAACAAAAAATGCCACAAAGGACAGATTTAAATTGCCAGGTGACCTGATCCACCTTCGGGAAGACCTCGATGAAGCTGCTGAAAGAGTGCTGCTTGAATTAACAGGGCTAAAGGACATTTTCCTTCACCAGTTCTCTGTTTTTGGTGCACCGGACAGGATAAGCGACAATGCAGACCGGAACTGGCTTGAAGAAACTTCGGGTGTAAAAATCGATCGTGTTGTTACAACAGCATATTTCTCGCTGATAGGTATTAAAAACAGCATTACAAAGAACGAATTAAAATATAATGCCACATGGCATGATATAAATAAGCTGCCCTCCCTCCTTTTCGATCACAAATCAATCATTCTTAAAGGGCTGGAGATTCTTCGAAAGGAAATTCGTTATGAACCCATTTGTTTTGAATTGCTGCCTGGTAAATTTACTGTGAGGCAGATACAGAATTTATACGAAGTAATCCTGGATCAGAAACTTGATAACAGGAATTTCAGAAAAAAACTGCTAAAGGCAGCCTATATTGAACAATTGAACATTAAGCAGAAAGGGGTTGCGCACAAACCTGCGATGTATTACATGTTCAATAAGAACAGGTACCTTGAAACAAGGAAAGATCAATTTTACTATAATTTCTAATAAACAGTTTGAAATGTATTTAATAGGATACGATGTAGGAAGCTCTTCAGTCAAAGCAAGTTTGATCGATACGGAATCAGGGAATTGTATTGCCTCGGCCTTTAATCCAAAACAGGAAATGGCGATTGCTGCCTACAGGTCGGGCTGGGCAGAACAGGACCCTGAAACCTGGTGGACGAACCTGAAGCTTTCAACCAATGAGGTTCTTCAGATGGCCGAGATCGATGTTGCCAATGTTAAAGCCATTGGCATTTCATACCAGATGCACGGATTGGTGATGATCGACAGGGATCATAAAATCCTCAGACCTTCAATAATATGGTGCGACAGCCGGGCTGTGGAGATCGGGGAGATGGCTCTTGGACAGTTGGGAAAGGATCGTTGTCTTGCACATTTACTCAACTCACCGGGAAATTTCACTGCCTCAAAATTAAGGTGGGTGATTGAAAATGAACCCGCGATATTCGAGAAGACCCACAAGATCATGTTGCCGGGAGATTACCTTGCCATGAGGATGACCGGTGAACTGAATACTACAATTTCAGGTCTTTCTGAAGGAATTTTCTGGGACTTCAACGAGAATTCCATAGCTGATTTCCTTTTATCCCATTACAACATACCTGAAAATCTTATCCCTGACATAGTTCCCACCTTTTCAGAACAGGGAAGGCTCACTGCCTCCGTTGCAGAAGAACTGGGACTGCTAAAAGGAACCCCGGTTTCGTACAGGGCTGGTGACCAGCCAAATAATGCTTTCTCCCTGAATGTTCTGAATCCGGGAGAAATTGCTGCAACTGCAGGAACCTCCGGGGTTGTTTATGGTGTTAGCGACGAGGTCAAATACGATCCTGAAAGCAGGGTGAACACCTTTGCTCATGTGAACCATAGCCCGGAGATCAACAGGCTGGGGGTATTGCTCTGTATAAATGGTACCGGTATACAATATTCATGGCTGAAAAGGAATATAGCAAACCGTGAGTCCAACTACATGGGCCTGAATGATATGGCAAGCAAAATTCCCCAGGGATCTGAAGGCGTGTTTATTCTTCCTTTCGGCAACGGTGCTGAAAGGATGCTGAATAACAAAGAAACCGGGGCCTCGATACATGGTTTGAACTTCAATATTCATAATGACGCTCACCTGGTCAGGGCTGCTCAGGAAGGCATTGTATACTCATTCCATTACGGAATGGAAATCATGAAACAGATCGGAATTCATCCGACTGTGATCAGGGCTGGTAATGCAAATATGTTCCTGAGTTCAATATTCAGGGATACACTTGCCACACTTACAGGTGCCACCATCGAACTGTTC
>CAYSAH010000310.1:0-5158 GCA_964428945.1 uncultured Bacteroidaceae bacterium
GGCCATTGCCTTTGTGGGCTATTTCGTCTGGGGCCATCATATGTTTACATCAGGAATGAGCGGAACCGCCCTGTTCACTTTTTCTATCCTTACTTTCATTGTTGCAATACCGAGTGCAATTAAAGTATTTAACTGGGTCGCTACAATGTACCAGGGATCAATTTCAACGGAAGTTCCTTTTCTCTGGGCTGCATCCTTTATTTTTGTTTTCCTTATCGGAGGTCTGACAGGACTGGTCCTGGGGGCACTCGCTACAGATGTTCATGTGCATGACACTGCATTTGTTGTCGGACATTTCCATTTTATTGTATTCGGGGGTACAGGGTTTGCCTTCTTTGGAGCGATGCATTACTGGTTCCCGAAAATCTATGGAAGAATGTACGATAAAACCTGGGCAAGAACCGGCTGGATGATCTTCTTCATTGGATTTGTTACCTTATACGGACCTATGTTTTACCTCGGGATCAAAGGAATGCCGAGACGATATTTCGACTACCTGCCCCAATATCACGGGCCAAATATTATTTCTTCGCTTGGGGCGATGGTAATGGTAACGGGACTTATAATCATTATTATAAACCTTTTCAAATCGGCAAAACATGGTGAAAAGGCAGAGGCAAACCCATGGGGAGGAACCAACCTCGAATGGAGAATTCCTTCACCGCCACCACTCGAAAATTTTGATGAGATCCCGACCATCGATAAACCGACCTATAAATACGACTAAATAGCACGCTTATGTCACAACACGCCCACAGAGACGATATTGGATCCAAAATGGCCATGTGGCTGTTCATCTTCACCGAGCTGCTGCTGTTTGGAGGTTTATTTATAACCTATACCGTTTATCGCTATTTGCATCACGAAGCATTTCACCTTGCCGGACAGGAACTGGATGTCCCCATCGGTACAATAAATACAGTAATACTCCTTGTAAGCAGCGCCACTATTGCAATGTCCATAACGGCCCTGCAACAAAAAAAGAGGAAACTAAGCCTCTTTCTGATTGGATCAACAATAGTGCTTGCCGCCATCTTTCTGGTCAATAAGTACTTTGAATGGGGTGCAAAATTTGAGCATGGCCTGTATCCCGGCTCTGAATACCTGGATCAACTCGGCCATGGAGATGTCCTGTTTTTCGGACTCTATTTTTTCATGACGGGCCTGCACGCCTTCCACATTATCATCGGGATGGCTGTCCTGGGATTCATGTTCTATTATGTCTATAAGGGAAGGCTGACGCACGACAATTTCCAGTTACTCGAAAACGGGGGTCTCTACTGGCACCTTGTTGACCTGATCTGGATCTTCCTTTTCCCCCTATTTTATCTTATCGCTTAAATCTGACAGAGATGACTGAAGAAAAACATCATATTACGTCCTATAAAACAATTCTGAGTGTACTTGGAGTATTGATAATATTTACACTGCTTTCAGTGGCAATCACCCAGATCCAGCTTTCAAGGTGGGCCACAGTAGCCGCTCTCATTATTGCAGGTATAAAATCATCCTTTGTCTTAATGATCTTCATGCATTTGAAATACGATCAGAAGATGTTCAGGCTGATGGCAGGATTGATCATTGCCCTTCTGGCGGTTGTAATTTTCATAACCATGCTTGATTTCTTATTCAGATAAACCGAAAACTAACTGATATGTACGATATAATCCCTCAAGATGCTTCCAATTTTGTAGCCGGTGTTGACCAGGCATTTATGGTCATCCTGGGCATTTCTGTCTTTTTCCTGGTTGGAATCACAGTGGTAATGCTCATTTTTATAAGGAAATACCGAAAGGAGAAACATCCTGAAGCAGTTCAGAATGAAGGAAGCACGAAGCTTGAGATTATCTGGACGCTTATCCCCCTCCTCCTTGTTGTACTCATGTTCTATTATGGATGGATGGGCTGGAAGCCGATGAAGAATCCCCCGCAGGATGCGATGCATATTACCGCCATTGCAAGAATGTGGAACTTTAAATTCGAATATCCAAACGGCAAAATTACCGACACGCTTTATGTTCCTGTCAATCAACCTGTGATCATCGACCTCAAGGCACTGGATGTTCTACACAGCCTGTATATACCTGCGTTCAGGGTAAAAGAGGATATGGTTCCCGGAAATTTAAAACAGATGTGGTTCATCCCCGGCAAAATAGGTTCCTATGACCTATTCTGCACGGAATACTGCGGACTGGATCATTCCTATATGTATACAGGTGTAAATGTTATGGCAGAAGATGAGTTTGCAGAGTGGTTAAGTGATTCGTCGTCAATTGCTCCCGTTGTTGCAGCAGATGCAACACCTGCCGACCTTGGCTACCAGGTGCTTGTAAAAAACGGCTGTAATGCCTGCCATTCATCAAACGGGTCGAAACTGGTAGGCCCTTCCTATTTGGGGAACTATGGAAAAATGCACCTGGTTAATTCAGGTGGAGAAAAAAAGGAAGTAATGATGGACGATGCATATATCCGCAGGTCCATACTCGACCCCAATGCAGATATAGTAGATGGATTCAATAAAGGATTAATGCTCTCATATGAAGGCCTTGTAACGGAGGAGGAGATTGAGTTGATCATAGCGTATATCAGGAGTCTTCATGAATAAAGAAAAACGTGGAGGGCTGCTTTCCTCCATACTGGAACTTGGAAAAATAAAGATTTCGATCCCGGTAGCCCTTACCGGGTTCCTTGGATATTACCGTGCCTCTGGTGAATTTACCGAGATTTTCCTGTATACATTTTTTGGTATCCTGTTCATGTCAATGGGATCAAGCACCATTAACCAGATCCAGGAAAGAAAGACCGACCACATGATGAAGCGCACTGCAGACAGGCCCATCCCCGGCGGACGAATTTCTCTCGGAGGGGCTGTTCTCTCAGCCGTTTTTCTTTCACTTTCAGGATTAATTCTCCTGGTCCTGACGGGTTCCCTGATGGCTGCTGGAATTGGATTACTTACACTCATCTGGTACAACCTTGTATACACCCCCCTTAAAAAAGTCACACCCTTTGCTGTACTTCCCGGGGCCATCATCGGTGCCTTGCCCCCTTTAATTGGCTGGGCAGCAGGTGGCGGCAATATTCTTGATAACGAGATCCTTTTCATCAGCTTTTTTCTCTTCATAGGCCAGATGCCTCATTACTGGCTGCTGCTTATGAAAATTGGGAATGAGTTTGCATCCGCTGGAATGCCTGTAATAACAGAGATTTTCTCAAAGAGACAGTTAAGGAATATCAGTTTTATCTGGATCGTTGCTGCAGCAGTAACTACCCTGATCTTTCCGGCATTCGGGATATTCAACAGTACTGTCGTAGCTTTTATTATGATTGGCGGAGTTGCCATCTTCCTCGTCAGGATGGTAATTATCACTTTCAGGGGGGAGATCATGGACAACTGGAGGAAGGCCTTTATGAACGTAAATTATTTTTATCTCTTTATCATCCTGATTCTTATTGCAGATAAGCTTACAGTAGCTTAACTTTATATTTTGTTTTTCATTAAACCCCCCAAGATGAGAAAATTATTTATTGCTTTAGCTATGATCCTGGCAGCATCCTCCTGCATAAGGGTCAACCAAAACCCGGTTCCGGCCAATAACAATCCTTTCAATGCTGGGAAAGACGGTATATTCATCCATGTGAAGCAGGGAGCCGACAATGCCCATGAAGTCCTGATGGCTTTGGGAATGGCCAATAAATTTGCTCCTGACCATGATGTACTTATGTATTTTGACATAGACGGAATCGAGATGGTCACAAATAATGCCCCGGATCTTAAAATGGAACCCTTCGGATCATCAGATGAACTGTTCAGAAAACTTGTTGACCAGGGTATAACAATATTTGCCTGCCCTTCCTGCATGCAGGTGGCCGGTGTTAAGCCCAGCGACCTGAGAAGCGGTGTGACCGTTGCAGAAAAAGATATGTTCTTTGATTTTACAGACGGAAGAATATTAACCATAGACTATTAATCAACAGAATTATGAAAAAAATTGCAGTTCTTTTTATCATCGCAATCCTTGCCTTTGCATGTAAAACAGCTGAAAAGCCAAAAGACGAAACAGCAAAACAGGAAATCAATATTGAGAACCTTGTGGAAGTAACAATACCCGTTCACGGGATGACCTGCGAAGGTTGTGAAAATGCTATCATGAAAAGCGTCAATTCACTGGAAGGTATCGCGGAAGTCAAAGCTTCTCACATCGATTCAATTGCCGTTGTAAAATACGACAAAACCCTTGCCTCACTGGAAGCAATCGAGGGAAAGATCGCAGACGCAGGGTATACTGTGGCGAATTGAACCTTCCCTGCTGACAGCATACCTTGCCTTGATTCGAAGGAAGAGAGACCCTGGAGGGTTGCATCTTCCCCTGGAATACTTTGTTTTCCTTGTCAAATGTCGGCACCAGCCTTTTTTCAGAGGGTGAGGGCTATTTTAAGTCAATCTGTGGACCTACAAAACCTGCAGCTTGCTGCTCATTTAAGATCTCTGTATAATAGCTGTTACACAAAGAAACACAAAGGACCACAGAGCACGGGGCACGGGGCATGGGGCATGGAGCATGGGGCATGGAGCACCGGGCAGACTGATTGGAGTCGAGGCGCGAGGCGCAAGGCATCAGGTATCAGGTATCAGGAATTAGGGATGAGGTCAGGCACTCCTAAGTACTCCTAAATACTCCTAAGTACTCCAGCAGGCGGCCGGATCAAACTTTCCCTGTATTAAAAAAGCAGCTTGCTGCTTATCTGTGTCCATTTGTGTCCATCCGTGGACAAAAAAAAAGTTAGCGCCAGCTAACTATCCGTGTCCATTTGTGTTCATCTGTGGACCCACAAAACCAGCAGCTTGCTGTTCATTAAAGATATCTGTATAATAGCTGGTACACAAAGAAGCACAAAGAAGCACAAAGAAGCACAAAGAAGCACAAAGAAGCACGAAGAAGCACGAAGAAGCACAAAGCTCAGGACACTTAGCGAGGATTCCCTTCGAATAGTCCTCACCCTGTCATGAAGCTGTCTTAAAAATCCGGATTAGAAAAACAGCACTTACAAATTGTAAGCTTTAGAAAATCCGAAAGGATTCACCAACAGGCTCTCCAGAGCCTTCGCGCGGGGGCCCGAACGATTTCGTTAGCCCCCCAGCGCAAGCTTCGACTTG
>CAYSAH010000311.1:0-5123 GCA_964428945.1 uncultured Bacteroidaceae bacterium
TTATTGCTTCAGGGACAGGGATTGCTCCCTTCCATAGTTTCATACAAACTTACCCGGATGCTGATTACAGGATCATCCACGGTATCCGTAATATAAACGAAGCCTACGAGAAGGACCACTACAGGCAGGGTAGCTATTTTGCCTGCACATCGAGAGGAAATAAAGGTGATTTTAACGGTCGCTTAACAGACTACCTGCTTAGCGGACTGGAAGAAAAGGCTGATAAAGTGTATCTTTGCGGTAACAGCAGCATGATCTATGATGCAATGGATATCCTAAGGGCGCAGGGATACCGGCACGATCAGCTGTTTACGGAAGTATACTTTTAGTCGTCGTGAAGTTGGAGGTCAATGAAAGTCCTTAAAACAGTTTCATTCAAAACGCTTGGATGTCGGCTCAACCAGTTTGAGACCGATGCCCTGGTAACGGGTTTTCATAATGCAGGTTACCAAATAGTTGATTTTGAAGAGAAAGCTGATGTAACTGTTATAAATACCTGTACGGTCACCAACCAGAGCGACCAGAAATCACGTCACACCATCAACCATGCCGCAGCGAAGAACAGGGATGCCCTGCTTGTGGTTACCGGTTGCATGGCCGATAATTACAAGGAGAAGCTTGAAGCACAGGAGCAGATTACCTATGTCGTCGGTAATGACCACAAAAGTAAGATTGTAGAACTGGTTGAAAGCCATTTTTCAGGCGAGATTATCCATCCGGACAAGCTTATGTCCGACAGGTTCGGATTTGATACGGTGCAGAAAAGTCTGCACACCAGGACTTCGATAAAGATCCAGGACGGATGTGACAATTTTTGCACCTTTTGTATCATCCCGACCGTCAGGGGCAGGGCAGTAAGCAGGCCGGTCGGGGAGATCCTTGACAATGTGCGCAGGGTGATCGACAATGGATTCAGGGAAGTGGTGATCACAGGAGTGAATATCGGGAGATATGATCATGAGGGCCTGAATTTTGAAAATGTACTGGAAAGAGTCCTGGAACTGCCAGGTGATTTCAGGGTCAGGATCTCTTCCCTTGAACCTGATGGCTTCAGTGAGGATTTCCATAAACTGTTCTTTCATCCCAGGCTGACTCCACACCTTCATTTATGCCTGCAGAGCGGATCGGAACAGGTTCTTCTGAAGATGCGCAGGATGTACTCTGCAAAATATTTTATGGAAACTGTTGAACGTTTCAGAAAAGCAATTCCCGATTTTAATTTCACTACGGATGTTATCGTAGGTTTCCCGGGAGAAAGCGATGATGATTTCATCAAAACACTTGATTTTATAGAGAAAGCAGGTTTTTCACACGTACATACCTTCCGTTTCTCAAAGAGGACTGGCACCAGGGCTGAAAGGATGGGTGAACAGGTGCCCGGGAAGGTGATGACCTGGCGAAGTGAAATGATCAGGAAAATATCGGAGAAGACCCGCCTGGATTATATGCAGTCAATGATCGGAAAAAGTCAGCGTGTGCTTATTGAGAAAGTTGGTGCGGATGTAATGGCAAGTGGCTATGGGGAACACTATTTGCCTGTAGCGTTTAAGATAAGTGATCCGGTAACGAACCGTTTTGCTGACGTGGTTCTGAAGGATATTAAAATGGGAAAGGAACCCTTGATGAGGGCTGAATTAATATAGGAAGGAAGCAAAATGGAGACAAAGGACCTGGTATACAGGCTGCCACGTTGGATGAAGGTTCCGATGCCAAAGGGAGAGAACTATTCAAATGTGAAAAACCTTATCCGTGAACACGGACTGAACACGATATGTACCAGCGGGAATTGCCCGAACAAGGGGGAATGCTGGAATGCAGGGACAGCCAGTTTCATGATCATGGGATCAAAGTGCACGCGAAACTGCAGGTTCTGTTATGTTGAGAATCTTATTCCGGACCCGCTCGACTGGGAAGAGCCGGGAAGACTTGCAGATACAATAAAGACGCTTGGACTGAAGCATTCAGTGATCACCTCAGTAAACAGGGATGACCTGAAGGACGGGGGAGCAAGGTTCTGGGCAGCAACAATTAAAATGATAAAGCTCAGGAATCCCGGAACTACACTCGAAGTCCTGATCCCCGATTTCAACGGTGTTGAAGCAGATATTCAGAAGGTGATCGATGCCAAACCCGAGGTGATTTCTCACAACGTGGAGACCGTGGAACGGCTTACACCAAAGATCAGGAGCAACGCATATTACAGGACCAGCCTTAAAGTGATCCGCCAGGTAGCAGATTCCGGTATTGTTCCCAAATCGGGAATTATGCTTGGACTGGGCGAGAAACAGGAAGAGGTATTGCAGACAATGCAGGATCTTCGGGAAGCCGGTTGCAGGGTTGTTACCATTGGCCAGTACCTTCAGCCCGATTCAAATCTTGCGCCGGTAGTGGAATTCATCCGGCCGGAAGTCTTTGATTTTTACCACCGGGAAGGAATTAAAATGGGATTCTCCTTTGTTGAAAGCAGTCCGCTGGTAAGGTCATCCTATCACGCCGAAAAGCACGTTAAAGCCTAGACTTCGCAGGAAGTAAATTCAAAATTCCGGATCGCCTGGTTGTTAAAGGCCCATTCCGTATTATTCGATAATACTTCCGGCGTCAGTTTCCCCTTTTCTTCTTCTGTCATATGCAGAATTGAATTGCAATGCGCTGAACAGCATCCTTCATGAGCTTCAGCACACTCTTTGCACTGGATAAAAAGTACATGGCAATGGTCATTCCCGCAATTGGTGTAGGTATCGCAAGGCTTACCGCATTGATGACATTTGCTGATCACCTGCCCGTCGATGGATTCGCCCAGGCGATTATCGAACACAAAGTTTTTCCCGGTGAAATTTGAAGGGATATTGTTTTTTGAAATGTAACGGGCATATTCAATGATGCCGCCATACAGCTGGTTCACATCCCTGAACCCGTGGTGTTTTAACCATGAACTTGCTTTTTCACAGCGTATGCCCCCTGTGCAGTAGAGCAGTATCTTCTTTTCCTTCCTGTTTCCGAGGTCGGTAACAGCTTTCTGCATCGCTTCCCTGAAAGTGTCACTCTTCAGGTTAAGAGCCCCCTTGAAATGCCCGATTTCATACTCGTAGCTGTTCCTCATATCAACGACCAGGGTATCTTCAAATGAAGAGAGTTCGTGGAATTCTTCAGGGCTGAGGTGACGGCCAACATTGCTTACATCATAGGTATCGTCACTCAGTCCGTCGGCAACGATCTTTTCCCTTGTCTTAATCACAAGTTTCAGGAACGATTTCGAATCATCTTCAACTGCCCACTTGAGGGGCATGTCCTGCAAACCTGTGGTGTTATCGAGCACCTGTATAAATGCAGTAATATCTGGCTCCGGGACCGAGATTTGTGCATTGATGCCTTCCCTGGCAATATAGATCCTTCCGAGGATGCCCAGGGCTGAAAATTTCAAATACAGCTCATTCCGGAACTCAACCGGGTCCGGGATCTGTGTATACCTGTAGAAGGAAATCGTTTTTCTTTGGAAAGTCTCCTTTTCCAGTATTTCCAGGAGTTGTTCCTTACTGTAAATATTGTGGTGAGGCAGCATTATTTGCAACTTGAATGCGACTTGTTTCGATAAGTTTTCCTTTTTTATTCTGTGATATGTATTTTTTTACCTGTTCTATCGGGATATCATACCTTGTGTTCAGTTTCGGTTCATCAAAAGCGTATTGCACCTCCCCTTTCAGGACATTTGCATTTAAGGGTCTGAGCAGACCACGGTCAGTTTCAATGTTAATGAGTTCTGCCGGGAAAGCTTCCCAGGCTTCGAGGTATGTCTCCAGTTCATAATTGAGGCAGCACTTAAGCTTGCCACACTGACCAGCCAGCCTTGATGCATTTATGGAGATATCCTGTTTACGCGCAGCATCAGTTTTTACTGAATTCATATTTGTTTTCCAGGTGGAACAGCAAAGCTCCCTTCCACAGGATCCAATGCCCCCTGTCCGGGCAGCATTCTGCCTTGCCCCGATCTGGTGCATTTCAATCTTTACCTTGAATTCATTCATATAGAGTTTCAGTAATTCCCTGAAATCAACCCTTCCGTCAGCTGTATAGTACACAGTGATCTTCTTCCCGTCACCCCTGAATTCCACATCACCAATACTCATATCCAGGTTAAGGGAAGCTGCGAGTTCACGACTTTTTAAAAGTGCGGCCCTGTCATGTTTCCTTGCCTCAAGCCATTTTTCAATATCAGTTTCGTTAGCCAGCCTGTAAACCTGTTTCAACTCTTTCCTGCTTTGACCTGCATACTTTGAATCGAATCGTTTTGAAGCAAGATCGCCGGTAAGTGACACTGTACCGACATCATGGCCACCATCCACATCAACGACGACCCTGTCGTCCTTTTTTATTCGAAGCAATTTACTGTTCCTGAAAAATTCCTTGCGATTGTTCTTAAACCGGATCTCAATAATTTCTTCTTCCACCTTCAGATGATTCAAGCCTATCATCCAATCGTTCGTAGAAAGCATTCCCTGGCGCGTACTCAGCTGGGCAAGGTAAACCTGCTCCTGGGCCGGAGTCTTATCACTCTTCCCGCAACTGCATTCTCCACTGCAACATGACATAAATATTCTTATTTAGATTAATTCTATGCAAAAGTGAGGAAAAACGAGGAGAAATGCAAGAGGAAGGAAATATTGGACATAGCCCAATAATCCCAATTGATACAGCTGCAATGTAGACTGGGCCTTTGGTTCAGGTGAATGGGAAGTGATAATCCCGGAAAAATGGGGATACTTTTATTTCTTTAGCAAAAAAGTATCCTCCTGTTTATATTTGTAATACCACTCACAAACACAGGAGGATACAAAATGAACTTTAGCCATTTAGCTAATAAGCTCAGGAACAAAATTACAAGATTTTCGGGGATACTTTCACAGGATCTCGATAAAACTGCCAGTCGCTTTGTTCAAGAAGCTGTCTATGGGATTATGGCCTCGCAGTCTGTAATGCTCACAGTGATCGGTCGGCAGTTGGAGAGTCGGGTATCGTTAAAGAAGATAGAGGAGCGGTTCAGTCGCCAGTTGATCAAGCCCAGGATTTGGGGTTGTTTACATCAACGTATCCTTTCTTTGGCCAGCAACCGGGTTGAGGACAAGACA
>CAYSAH010000312.1:0-5119 GCA_964428945.1 uncultured Bacteroidaceae bacterium
GATGTAAGTTGTTTCGGGGGAAATGATGGTACTGCGCAGGTTACTATAACTAAGGGTACTCCGGGCTATACCTACCTGTGGACCGGAGTTGGAACTGCACATACAAGCACAGATGAAGACCCTGCTGATCTTATTAAAGATGTTTATAACCTGCGGATTACAGATGCTAACTTATGTGTAAAGATATTTAACAATTTTGCCACCATCGATCAGCCTGATGATATTACGGCTGCAATATCGTTAACTCATGTCGATTGTAACGGCGGAACAACAGGTGAGATCACCATTCTACCTTCAGGTGGAACCGCTCCATATAACTTTGCCTGGACAGGTCCCAATGGATTCTCATCCCCACTTCAGGATATTTCGGGACTTGAAGCGGGTAGTTATGATCTTACTATCACCGATAGCCAGGCTTGCATTAAATCTTTTAACAATAATGTTATAGTTGAGAACACCAGCATTACTGCAACTTTCATAATAAATAACCTCACCTGTAACCTATCAGGAAATGGCACAATCGATGCGACGGTTGCCGGCGGGGTAGCCCCATACGCATTCAGCTGGATGAGTGACAAGGGTTACAGCAATAACATAAATGAAGATATCGGTGCCCTTGATGCGGCTAATTATACACTAACTGTTACCGACGCACTGGGTTGTATTCAGCCTTTCCCTGCTCAAGCTGTAACTGAACCGGCACCCCTTTCAGCTACATTTGTCCCGACAAATGCCAATTGCTTTCAATCTGATGATGGAACAATAAACGTAAACGTTTCAGGAGGTACTTCACCATATAACTACTCCTGGAGCGGACCCGGAGGTTTTAGTTCTGCACTGGAAGACATTTCAGGCCTGGAACCAGGAACCTATTCTTTGGATATTACCGACGCTAATGTTTGTGCTATAAGCTACCCGAATGAAGTATCGATCACTGAACCATCTGATATTTCAGTCATTCCTACAGCAACAAACATCTCCTGTAATGGTGCTGATGATGGTACGATCTCAATTGTTACCTCGGGCGGAACCCCCGGGTATTCATATGGATGGACCGGTCCGAATGGCTTTAGTTCAACAAATCAGAATAATTCAGGACTTGAACCCGGAACTTACAATCTTACAGTTAACGACAACAATACCTGTATCAGGGCATTTCCTGCTATAGCATTATTGACAGAGCCTTCAGCCATAGTGGTAACATTTACCGGAAAAACTGATCTTGCCTGTTTTGGAGATACAAATGGAACCATAGATATTGACATTGCAGGAGGAACACTTCCTTATTCCTTTAAATGGACTAATTCCCTCGGTGCGGCAGTATCGACAAATGAAGATCCGGTCAATCTTCCTGCCGGGGTTTATTCACTGGAAGTTACAGACGGAGGACCCTGTACTGTAACATATACTGATGCGGTAACCCTTACAGAACCTGGCATACTTACTGCTTCCCTGAGTCAGACTGATGTAGTCTGTTCCGGGGAGGCGAATGGCTCTATTACAGTAACTGCCCTTGGAGGAACCACTCCTTACACATACTCACGCTTCCTGGCAGGACCATATGGAGGTAGTGCTGTATTCTCAGGGTTGTCGAGTGGTACCTATAAAATTTATACCAAAGATGCCAATGGGTGTCTTACCAATAATACAACTGTAATCGATGAACCTGAAGCGATCAATTATTCTTATGCTGTTTCAGGAGTGAATCTTTGTAATGGAGATGAAAGTGTAACGATCTCAATAACAAATGTAATTGGAGGAGTAGCTCCATTTGAATATTCAATAAATGGAGGCGGAGCATACCAGAGCAGCCCAATTTTCTCAAATGTATCCGGGGGATCTTACCCTGTTGTTGTGAGGGACGCCAATCTTTGTGAACAACCAATCCTGCCGCTTACTGTCCTGGAACCTGATTCACTGGAAATAATCTTCTACAACCAGGTAGATGTTGTCACCTGCTTTGATGCTGCCACAGGTTCAATTGATATTCAAGGTGACGGCGGAACCGGGAATATAAGTTACGTGATTGATGGCGGGGCACCACAGGCACTGGGAGAATTCACCTCACTGCTGGGGGGTACCTATACAATAAGCATAATTGATGAAAATTCCTGCCAAAAGGATACAATTATTGAGATCCTGAGACCTGCTGAAATTATCATTAATAAAGCTGACATTACTGATGTAAGCGGATGTGCAGGAGATAATAGCGGAGAAATTGATGCCGGGGCCATCGGAGGAACAGGAGCAATCCAATATTCCCTGAATGCCGGACCATTCCAGGCTTCAGGTCTCTTTGCATCTCTCCTGGCTGGTGATTATACCATTACTGCCAGGGATGCCCTTGGCTGCACAAAGGATACGGTTGTAACAGTATCTGAACCAGTGGCTGTTTCTATCTCTACAGAAACTGCTTCTCCTGCTAGCTGCAGCGGAACATCTACAGGACAGATCTTAGTTGTTGCTAACGGCGGAACCCCGCTGTATACTTATACCTTGAATCCGGCATTGTTGCCCCCAAATACCAATGGTAATTTCAGCGGACTGCCTGCAGGGGATTATACGGTTGATGTTTTGGACTCCCAGGGATGTGGACCCGTATCTTCGAGTATACTAACTGTTTCAGAACCCCCGGCCCTGGTACTTGATTCAGTGAAGATCCGGCAGATCTCCTGCAATGGAGCAAATGATGGAAAGATCGAAATCTTCGTTAAAGGAGGATCGGCTCCTTACGAGTATTCAATTAATAATGAAGTATCTTACCAGTCGGCTTCATCCTTTACCGGACTTGGTCCCGGAACATACGATGTATATGCCAGAGATTTGAACGGTTGCACAATATTTATTGTAACATATATCTTGTCCGACCCTCTTGCTCTCACAGTTGCAACATTAAATACTGATGTTTCCCCATGCTTTGGAGGTTCCAATGGTGCTATTTCTGCAACAGCTGCAGGTGGATGGCTCTCCTATGAATATTCAATCGATGGATTAAACTTCCAGGCATCAGGTGACTTTACGGGGCTCACTGCCGGTGACTATACCATATTTGTCCGGGATACCGGTAATTGTTCTTCCTCCCTGGACCTCAGTATTTTTGAACCTTCAGAAGTAAGCGCAACGATAGTAAAAACAAATTACGTTGATGAAGTGCTGGGCACAATAACAATTTCCGGAGAAACAGGAGGTACACCTCCTTATGATTATTCAATTGACGGTTTAGCCGGAACATTTACTTCAACAAGCACTTATACAGATCTGATTGCAGGACTATATGAAGTTGTGGTAAGGGATGCAAATGGGTGTATCTATCAAGAAAGCATCCAGATATTTGACATAATACCATTGACAATGGTAATAAATGCAACGGATGTTTCATGTTTTGGAAGGGATGATGGAATGATAGAATTCCAGCCACAGGACGGTGTGGGAACTGTTCAATACTCGATTGACGACGGAGCCAACTACGTCACAACAGCATTATTTGAAAACCTTCCTGGCGATTCAACGTATTTGTTAAGTGCCTTTGACGACGATGGTAAACAATATACAGGGTCGGTCTATATTTCTGAACCCGATGAGCTCTTCATTTATAAAAACATACGTCCGGCCGATTGTAATGCCTTTAGTATGACAGGGTCGGTTGACCTGTCAACTACCGGTGGAACAGGGATTATAAACGTACTTTGGTCGAATGGAAGTACTACTGAGGATCTGAATAATGTAGTTGCAGGCTGGTATACAGTTGATGTAACTGATGAGTCCGGCTGTTTAGTTGAGGACAGTATCTTTATTCCTGCACTTGTTACCGTAAATGCTTATGCAGGAGAAGATACCTCTATTTGTGCAGGGGCAACTATAGTCATGGAAGCGATGATCGGTGATATCATGCTTTGGGAGCCGGCTACTTACCTGAGTAACCAGAGTATATCAAATCCTGTTGCATTAAATGTTATGGATTCAATTCGTTATATATTTACGGTAACGGAAACGACATCAGGATTCAGCTGCTCCAATACAGATACCTTAAATGTTAATGTTCTACCTGTTTATGGCATTGATCTGCCGCAAGATACTTCCGGTCTGGAAGGGCAAATAATTCAACTGGAGGCAATATATAACGGAAACTTTGTTTCTTTTGCATGGATTCCTGAAAGCGGGCTTGATATGGTTGATGTCGCTGACCCGCGGGTAACCTTGCAAAGCAGCATGACCTATGTCATCCAGGCATTAAATGACTATGGTTGTATTGAAAGTGATTCAATTTTTGTAGAAGTGGTAGAGAATATAACGGTATACAATGCATTTTCTCCCAATAATGATTTTATCAATGATTATTTTGAAATAGAAAACGGTTCCCAGTTCCCTGAAATGCTTGTTGAAGTTTATAACAGGTGGGGAAGCAAGGTCTTCTCTTCGGAAGGGTATTCAGACGATCAAAGATGGGATGGCACCTTAAATGGAAAGGATGTTCCGATTGGAACCTATTACTATGTGATCATTCCATATCCGGATGCAACTCCGATCACGGGTAACGTAACAATTATCAGGTAAATAATGAGACGATTGAAATATATAGTAATCCTGTTTTGTTTGACTGGCCCATTAGCTCTTTTCGGCCAGCAATTGCCTCAATTTTCTCAGTATATGTTCAATGACTTTGTCCTGAATCCAGCAATTGCAGGAGTATACGATTATTACCAGATCCGAACGAACCATCGATTCCAATGGGTTGGGATGACCGATCCGCCACTTACAAATTCCATATCATTCTATGGTCCACATTCTAAAATGGACATGGGCTATGGAGGAAGTATTTATACCGACATCACCGGACCAACCAGCAGGACAGGTATCACTGGATCATATGGATACAATATTGCCATTAATCGTGATATGCGACTTTCAATGGGACTTGCACTGAGTGTGCTCCAGTACAGGGTGGATGGCACCCAGCTCTCGCCGCGTGATCCCTCAGATATTTTCATCCAGGGTGTAGTCAGCACCAGTTATGTTCCTGATGCCGGGGCTGGAGTTTACCTTTACGGGGATGAATTCTATGCGGGCTTCTCCGCAGCACAGCTATTCAACAACAGGCTCAAGATCTTCGATGAGAAGA
>CAYSAH010000313.1:0-5117 GCA_964428945.1 uncultured Bacteroidaceae bacterium
AGTGACAGGTATTAGGTATCAAGGTCAGGCACTCCTAAGTACTCCTAAGTACTCTAGCAAGTGTCCGGATCATAACTTTCCAGTATTAAAAAAGCAGCTTGCTGCTCCTGCTATATCCCGCTGAAACTAATCCTGTCAAATACAAGCGACGGCAGGCGCCATGAGGAATTCATGTAAACATCATTTCCAACAGCCACCAGATCATTCCAGATTTGTTTGAAATTTCCGGTAATGTTCATTTCAGCAACAGCATGTACAAGCTTTCCCTTTTCCACAAGGAAGCCTTCTATCCCGTAGGAAAAATCACCTGTGGAACCATTGCTGTTTCCCCCGTTGAAACCTGTAACCAGGATACCCCGGTCGATGCCTGCAAGTAATCCTTCCAGGTCCTTCGTTCCCGGTTTGAACACCAGGTTGGTGCTTTGTCCGGAGGTAGGTTCCATTCCCAGCTTTTTACCATAATAGCTATCGATATAATAGTTTTCAAGTATGCCGCCCCTGACGATTTCCCTTTTTTGTGTTGCCAGTCCCTCATTGTCAAAAAACCTTGATTCACGGCCTGAGACGATAAAGGGATCATCGGTGACATTCATCAGTTCAGAGCCTATCTGTTCACCTATCATATCGATCAGGAAAGAGTTCTTCTGTTGAATGGACGACCCGTTCAGGGCAGACATCAGCGCTTGCAGAAGCTGTCCTGAAAGCCTGTTCTCAACGACCATTGGCATGTTTGCCGATCTGATCTTTTTTTGTCCAAGCTTGTCCAGGGCTCTTTTGAGCGCCATTTTCCCGATTCCTTCCTTCACGAGTTCCGAATGGAATATGGAGGACTCGTACCAGGAGCCACGGGGCCTGCCGGCTTCTCCATCCTTAACTGAAACTGACGCGTCGAGCGAGCAGGAAGAATTTTCCATATCGCCCTCAAAACCGTTGCTGGCCACTAACACCCTTTCGCTGAGACTATCGCGGTAGGAGCTGCTTACGGAAATAATCCTTTCATCTTTCCCTGCAACCTCTTTCTCAATGGCCAATGCAAGTTCAATTTTCTGCTGCGGATCAGTGGATGCAAATCCGGAGTCGACGGTTTTCAGATCTGTTGTTTCCCCTTTAAAATATAGGGAGGGATCCGGAAGGGTCCTGTATTCATCTTCCGAAAGGTAGCGTGTACCAGTAATGGCCTCACTTATAAATCGTGAAAGTTCCTCCTTGTTATTCAGCCTGTTGGTCCTGATCGATGAGTATTTTTTATCCACGTACAGATCGATATTCATGCTGCTTCTGTTGGCTTCCTCCAGCTTATCGATTTTTCCGTCGCGCACCTCAACCTGGCTTGAATTGCTGTTTGATATGCTGACACGGGCCTGGTCTGCGCCATTTTTAAGAGCCTGATCAATGGCCCACCTTGCAATACTATATTTTTCCTCTTTGGTCATATTTCGTTGATTTATGGATTATACACTGGCCCCTCCCACGGTTAGTTTTTTTACAAGAACAGTGGGAAGTCCCATGGAAACCGGGACTGATTGCCCGGCCTTTCCGCAGGTCCAGGTACCATTATCGATTTTATAGTCGCTTGCTGCCATAGTGATATCAGCCAGGGCCTGCGGACCATTGCCAATGATATTGATGTCCTTGATGGGACGTGTAAGTTTCCCCTTTTCGATAAGGTAACCCGATTTTACAAAGAAAGTAAAATCGCCTCCCCCGATATCAACCTGTCCGTTGGTAAAATTATCCACGTAAACACCATAGTCGACACTGGAAATGATATCTTCAGGAGTATGGGGACCCGGTTCCATATAGGTAATCCGCATACGGGGAAGGGGGACATTGCGGAAAGATTGCCTGCGCCCGTTGCCGGTAGGTTCAACGCCGTAAAACCGGGAGCTGATCCTGTCGTGTATATAGCTTTCCAGGATCCCGTCCTTCACCAGGTAAATCTTTTTCACATCATTACCTTCGTCATCCACATTGAGCGATCCGCGGTTGTTTGCCAGGGTACCGTCTTCAATAATATTTATAAAATCCTTTGCGATGCTTTTTCCCAGTTTGTCGGAGAAAATGGATGTTCCCTTGCGGTTGAAATCGGCTTCAAAGGAATGGCCCATGGCTTCATGGAGCAGTATCCCTGATCCTCCTGCACCCAGGACCACCGGCATCTCCCCGGCCTTTGGCTTGCCTGCACCGAAAAGAAAATTCGTTTTATCGACCGCTTCCCGCGCCAGTTCCTCAATCAGGGCTTCGTCCAGGAATTCAAAACCTTTACGGTAGGCCCTTGCACTGTAGGCATTCTCGATCTGTCCATCCTTTTCCATAACACATAAAACAGCCAGGCTGGCCATCGGACGGTAATCATGGGTAAGCAGACCTTCTGAATTATAGAAAAGAACATAAGCGCTCTCATCTGAAAGAAAAACCCTCGCCTTGGAAACTTTTTCATCGAGCTCGAAGAGCCGGTCATTTAACTTCTGTACAAAGGGGATCTTTTCCTCCACTGATGTATCTTCCCAACTGGCTGCTACCTTGTAATAATCAGGGGCAACCTTTTCAAGAAAGGCATTCTGATTAAAGGTTTGCGGATCACCGGCAATGCTTGCCGCTGTCCTGGCCACCTTCAGCATATCGTTCAGGCTGATGTTCTCTGTATAGGCAAAACCTGTCTGGTCGCCCCTGAGTACCCTCACACCCATTCCATAGTCGACATTGGAATAAGCCTGGTTCACTTTTCCGTCTTCCAGTCCAAGGGTATTTGATATTTTATGCTCAAAGAAAAGATCGGCATAATCACCGCCCTTTGACATTGCCTCTGCAATTACTTTTTGCAGCATCCCGGTGCTTACTTCAAAATGATCGAGGTAGCCTTTCAGGTCCTGTGAGAGCTGTATGTCCTGGCAGGATTTCAGCAGGGGCGGGAGGATCATTGACCCCGCTGCAGCGGCTCCCGTGGTTTTGATAAAACAGCGTCTGTTTTGAATCATATTCAGAAATTTTGAAATTCTATGCATATAAAATTAATAAACTTCAAGTTACGTCAATTCATTAAATTGTAAATATGTTTTTAAGCCTGGGTGCTAAATTAATAAATCCTGCTGTAGATCAGGCCACAAGGAAAAACAAAACAGGGGCTTCATACCTCATTCCTTTAGAATGTCAAACCAAAACCCCGGAATCATGAAAACACTGGTAAGCATTGTCACAATAAAACATTTTGAGGCTGCTTGTTTCCTAAAGGAAAAGCTTGAAACAGAACACACATGGGGCATGGGGCACAGGGCATGGGGCAAGGGGCAAGCCTTCGCTGAAGCTATGGCTTACAAGGCAGGGGCAGGGGGCAGGTTCGTCCTAAATTTTTTACTTATTTTGTAAACCTATTTTAGGTCGAGTCCATATTCGTTATTCAATATTCTACATCCCTCCCCCTATTCCTGCACTACAACGATCTTCCGGCTTTCCGGGATACTGCCTTTACCAGATATAACGAAATAGTAGATCCCGGGCTGTTCAAAATTCAGTTCTTCCTTTTTACCGGAGATTACACCTTCCCTGCAAATGCTGCCGGTTGAACTGTATATTTTATAGGTACAGGGAGGTTCAACAGCCTCACCAGTTTCGATGTATAAGGAAGATGAAGACGGGTTTGGATAGATTCGCCTATTAAGGGATGGTATTCCTGACTGGAAACTGAAAGGGACCAGTATAAAAGGAGTAGAATACATGCTTTTTTCATAAGACAGACGATTTACTCATATTTGATACTTCCATAGTTTCCTGTAAAAAGAGATCCTGTTTTCATTTCTATCTGCTCTTTGAGAATTACAATTTCTCCACCATTTGTTAATTCCAGTTCACCTCCACTTTCTATTATAACATGACCTGATTTTAACTGACCACTATTAATTTTTAGTTTTGAGCCACCTTCTACAGTAAAAGTACTCTTTCTGGATAGAAAAAGCAGAAATGATTAGATACTACACATGCAATTTCAATTCTTAAATAATAAGTAGTCGTTTACTCTGTATAGGACGAGCCTCCAAGGAGATATAGAATTACCATATCAATACTTTCTGATACAATCTATCCTCCTCATTTGCGACCTCAATTATATAGAATCCATTTAAAGACGGAGGATAATAGATTCGGAAATCTCCTAAAAGAATGCTCTTTTTTAATATAACTTTGCCATTTATGTCAAATAGTTTCACTTCAGTTGATGCAGCGTTGAAACTTTCGGATTGTATCCGAATGATATTATTTTCCTGCTCCACAAAAACCGAAAATTTCGGTATATTGGTTCTATCCCCGGTATAGGTACCTAACTCGCATCGATCGCCTATAACCCAATTCCCATTTAGTGTGAAACAATCGAGATCTTGAGATTCATATTCACTTCCCACAACATATGATCCGCCAATAGGAACATAACTTAAAGGATTTGATAATCCACCTATGCCTTCAATGAATATTCCATCGTAACCACTTCTATTTTCAAAGAACTCTCTATAGAAGATCCACCTTCTTCGATTAAAACCGCCTAAATTGATCGTGTCAATAGATGATAGGAAATATCTGGTAAGACCATCTTCCACTACTATTGTATCTCCCACTTCCCATGAGGTATCAAAAATTAATGAATCATTTGCATCAACTTCTTTTCTGAGTATTTTTCCGTCAACAATTCTGATGTAAGTGTTAAATACAGATTTTACTGTATCGGGAGAATAATCATAATGGTAATACCTTTCATTTTCAAATATGGTATACTCTTTTGTATCAATAACAGTATCACCATACGGATATATACGGTATTTAGCAGTAAAATTATAACCATATTTACTATACTCCCAAAATGCATTGGAAGTATGAATTAGTGGTACTTCTTGTGCAAATAATGTAGAATTTAAGAATGGAAATATTATAAATATGTAACACAAGCATTTCATATTAAAAAGCATATTAGGTTTATTATTCAGGCATTTCTATCGAACCCCACAATGTCTCTATAATACTGCCAGATTCTAATTTGAATTCGTCTGTTGCGGCCAGTTTTATCTTCCCATCGTTTTTGATAGTAAGTCTTCCCCCGGCCTTCACTGTAATTCCTGTGTTTTCCACAATGC
>CAYSAH010000314.1:0-5103 GCA_964428945.1 uncultured Bacteroidaceae bacterium
TTTTACAATTCAATAATTTGAAATTTGTGAAGCGTAAAATAATTATACCTGCACTGGTTCTTCTTGTATCCCTTACCCTTGTCAGCTGGGGAGATATTGGTCATTCGATGATCGCTTTCAGGATCAGCCTGTCATTTAACGAGGAGATGGAACAATTCAATGACTGGATATTTTATCTCTCAGAACACTCATCCGATGCTGACTGGAGGAAAAAGGATGATCCTGCAGAGGGCCCCAGGCACTATATTGATATTGACAATTACGAAATATTCGTGAGCCAGGGACGGATACCTCAAACACTTGATTCCTGCATAATTGCCTATGGAAGTGAATTTGTTGAGGACAATGGTTATCTCCCCTGGGCAACACTAACATCTTACGATTCTGTTGTAAGCTGCATGAAGAAGGGCGACTGGGACAATGCAAAGAAATACGCTGCCGATCTTAGTCATTATGTTGCTGACGGGCATATGCCAATGCATATCACGAAAAATTATGATGGTCAGTTAACGGGAAACAAAGGGATACATGCAAGGTATGAGATTTACATGATCGAAAGGTACCAGGACAGGATCTCGTTTGAAGGTTCACCAGCCCAAGAAGTACCGGATGTGGCACAATATATATTCAGCTATATCTATGAAAACTATGCCTATGTAGATTCACTGCTCCTGGCCGACAATTATGCCAGTGAGATGGGTGAAGGAACCTCCTCAGACCAGTATTATATGGCTCTCTGGGAGAGAACAGAGAATTTGACAATTGAAATGTTCAAAAAAGCCTCTCATGCACTTGCGGAACTTATTTACACGGCATGGATTGAGGCTGGCAGTCCCTCAATTACAGAAAACAATGTTACCAACACTTCTGCCGGGAAAAAGAACCTGTTCGGATTAACCATTAGTCCTAACCCTGTTAAGGAAAATGCACTGATCAGTTTTTCTCCTCCAATGGAACAGCCAAATAGAATTGTTGTATATGATACAGTGGGACGCGCCGCACTCGAACTGGATCAACCTTCAAATTGGACAGCTGAGAATACTTTTTTATGGAATACGGAAGGAATGAAAAATGGTACTTACCTGCTGGTTATTTCAAACCAGGAAAAAAGCTGTTCAGCTCCATTTATTATCTTTAAATAAAAGGATATTAATCAGGGAACAGCCTTGCTCAATGATCAATCAGTCTTCATTCCAGCTAAGAGATCGCCTGAATATTCAATTACAATCCTGCACCAATAATCCCCAATAATGCTTACCCACGTGAAAAAGTGAGGAAATCGATGCCTGTATCCGATCAAAAAAGGAAAAATATCGAACATTCAACTTAAGCTGTTGTCCATATTATAATAAAATGGCCGAAGAAAATTTGTTAAGACCTTTGAGACGATCAAAAGAATTAAACCCCTTAAGCAAATGAAGCGGTTTTGTAACTTTTATACTGTAAATATTTATTAAAAGATCGTTAAAAAAGGTCTGTCAATTTGCTTTGGTGGAAAGGAAATCCTGATTCAAATGCCCTGGTTAAAAATTAAGAGGACCCTTATGTATTACATGTTCTAGAGCATATTAATAGGATACTTTTGTTATCTTTGTGGCTTCTTTTATACTGATACCTGGAAGATATTTCTGAAAGCCAGGGATATTACAAGTCAAATTCGTATGTAATTGATTGTAATTTAAGGTTGTAAAAGGTCTATTGTTAAATTTTAAATTAAATTAAATTGGCTGGAAAGACATTATTCGACAAGGTTTGGGATGCACATGTGGTGCAGGAGATCAAGGATGGTCCGAGTGTGATTTATATCGACAAACACCTGATCCACGAGGTCACCAGTCCCCAGGCATTTGCAGGAATTGATGCCAGGGGGATGAAAGTATTTCGTCCGCAAAATACTGTTGCCACTCCCGACCATAACGTTCCCACAATTGATCAGCACCTGACGATCCAGGACGAACTCTCCCGGTTCCAGGTAAATAAACTTACTGAAAATTGTAAAAATCATAATATTCCCCTTTACGGTCTCAACCACCCATACCAGGGAATCGTTCATGTGATTGGTCCCGAACTTGGTATCACGCAGCCAGGAATGACAATCGTTTGCGGGGATTCCCATACTTCAACCCACGGTGCCTTTGGAAGTGTTGCCTTCGGAATAGGAACCAGCGAAGTTGAAATGGTGCTTACCACACAATGCATTCTGCAGCCAAAACCAAAGAAAATGCGGATCAATGTTGAAGGCCAAACCGGTAAAGGAGTTACTGCCAAAGACATTATTCTCTTTATTATCTCTCAAATATCAACCAGTGGAGGAACCGGCTATTTCATTGAATACGCAGGCTCTGCGATCCGCAACCTTTCGATGGAAGGAAGAATGACTGTTTGCAACATGAGTATCGAAAGCGGAGCCAGGGGTGGATTGATCGCCCCGGACGAAACAACCTATGCCTACATAATGGGCAGGGAGTTTGCTCCAAAAGGAGAAGAATTTAAAAAGGCAGTGGCAAGGTGGAAGGAACTCAGGACTGATGATGACGCCGTGTTTGACCTTGAATATACCTATGATGCTGCTGATATAAAACCCATGATAACCTACGGCACCAACCCGGGTATGGGAACCAGTATCTCTGGTAAAATACCTTCAGAATCAGAAATTGACCCTGCCAGCCTGGCAACGTACAAAAAATCACTTCAATATATGGGCTTCAATGCCGGGGCTCCAATAGCAGGCACTCCTGTTGACTTTGTTTTTGTTGGTAGTTGCACCAATGGAAGGATAGAAGACCTCAGGGAGTTTACAAACTTTGTTAAAGGGAAAAAGAAGGCAGGAAATATTACGGCCTGGATCGTTCCGGGATCAAAACAAGTCGAAAAGCAGGCAATAGAGGAAGGGATCGACAAGCTGCTTAAAGCATCGGGGTTCGAACTGAGACAACCGGGATGTTCAGCCTGCCTGGCCATGAACGATGATAAAATTCCGGAAGGAAAACTTGCAGTATCAACTTCGAACAGGAATTTCGAAGGACGCCAGGGACCAGGGGCAAGGACCATGCTTGCCAGTCCGCTTACCGCCGCAGCTGTTGCTGTAACAGGAGTGGTGACTGATCCTTCAGATCTTATTTAATAACAGAACAGATAAAGCAATAGCAATGGATAAATTCATAACCATACGTTCAACAGCTGTACCGCTGCCCATTGAAAACGTCGATACCGACCAGATCATTCCTGCACGTTTCCTGAAAGCAACAACAAGGGCAGGATTTGGTGATAATCTTTTCAGGGACTGGCGATATGACAAAGCGGGAAATCCAAAGGTAGATTTCGTGTTGAACAAATCCAGATATTCAGGTACTATCCTTGTCGGAGGAAAAAACTTTGGCAGCGGATCAAGCAGGGAACATGCCGCATGGGCAATTTACGACTATGGATTTAAAGTAGTTATATCCAGTTTCTTTGCTGATATTTTCAAGAATAATTCACTGAACAATGGATTGCTTCCCGTACAGGTTTCGGAAGCCTTCCTTTCGAAAATATTTAACGCAATCGAGGAAAATCCTAAAACAGAGATCGAGGTCAACCTGTTTGAGCAGGTAGTTACCCTCATTGAATCAGGAGCCAGTGAATCCTTCGACATCAATGCCTATAAAAAAGAGTGCATGATAAATGGATATACTGATATCGATTACCTGATCAGTATGAAGGATAAAATTGCAGCATTTGAAAAAAATCGTGCGTAAAATTTCAGGAAAATGAAAATAAAAGTGATGGATACTACACTCCGGGACGGAGAGCAGACGTCCGGAGTATCTTTTACGGCAGCTGAAAAGCTAAGTATTGCCATCCTGTTACTGGAGGAGTTGAAGGTCGACAGGATCGAGGTTGCATCTGCACGTGTCTCGGAGGGAGAATTTCAGGGTGCCGGGGAGATCTTCAAATGGGCCAAGGCCCATGGATATCTGGACCGGGTAGAGGTTCTTGGATTTGTTGATGGTCATGAATCACTGGATTGGATAAAACAAGCCGGCGGAGTGGTGATTAACCTTCTTACCAAAGGTTCCCTTAACCATTGTGAGCATCAGTTGCGTAAAACACCTGAGGAGCATCTGGCAGATATTAAGAATTCTTTAAAACTGGCAAGGGAAAAAGGTATCCGGGCAAACATCTACTTTGAAGACTGGTCCAATGGGATGAGAAATTCCCCTGAATACGTGTACTTCATGATCGACAACCTGAAAAATGAGAGCATCGAAAGGTATATGCTCCCTGACACGCTGGGAATCCTGAATCACCAGGAAACCTATGATTTTTGCATGGATATGAAAAACAGGTATCCTGAACTAAAATTTGATTTTCATGCACACAATGATTATGACCTGGCAACTGCAAACGTATTCTCAGCCATAAAAGCAGGAATTGACGGCATACATACCACTGTTAACGGCCTTGGGGAAAGAGCTGGTAATGTTCCTCTGTCAAGCGTAATCGGTATTGTTGAAGATCATTTTGGATATAATCTGTCTATCGACACAAAGAAACTTTACTCTGTCAGCAAGCTCATCGAATCTTTTTCTGGTGTCAGAATTCCTGCCAATAAACCTTTGATCGGAGAAAATGTATTTACACAAACAAGCGGGATACATGCCGACGGAGATCAGAAAGACAACCTGTATTACAACGATCTGCTGCCTGAAAGGTTTGGAAGGAAACGTGAATATGCCCTGGGGAAAATGTCGGGTAAGGCAAGCATCCATAAAAACCTTGAGGAACTCGGTATTGAACTGTCTAAGGATGACATGAAAAAAGTAACAAAAAGGGTGATCGAGCTTGGAGATAAGAAAGAAGTAGTGACCCAGGATGACCTGCCTTATATAATTTCTGATATACTGAGGGGGCAGCGAATCAAGGAAAGAATCAAGGTGAGGAATTATTCCTTATCAGTTGCTGCAGGACTCCGTTCAATGGCAACTTTGAGCATCGAAATAGACAAGGAGACTTATGAAGCAACAGCGAGCGGGGATGGTCAGTATGATGCCTTTATGAAAGCACTCTGGAAAATCTATGACAGGCTTGGGAAAAACCATCCCGTATTAGTAGATTATAATG
>CAYSAH010000315.1:0-5100 GCA_964428945.1 uncultured Bacteroidaceae bacterium
TTTATTTAACATTAAAAAAGTTTCTCCACATGGAACTGTTTTCAAAAAATCATCATTAATTATGCCATAGGGCCCAAATTAATATCAATCAATTACATTTAAAAATTTTGAATTCAGTTAATTGCACGCTTATGAACCAAAGCTGTACAAAATCGCACAGTAACTGTGTCAAAGGGTAAAAGTAACTATGAAAGTATAGAGTGAAAAATCTTCGGAGATAGGTTCAAATTTATATTTGAGGTTGTTTCCTGAGGTCTTTGCCATCTCAATAAATCCAAGTCCCGCTCCACCCTTTGCAGAAAATTTTCCGTTGGTAATTGTTTCTATATAGAGGTTTTTCAGTTCTTCACGATCCTTGTTGTTAACCAATTCTATCTTACACCTAAGCTTTTCAACATCTTCGTTCCTTACCGGGTTTGAAGTTATCAGCTGTATGTATTCCGAATTTTTTCTTAATTCAAAAACGGGCAAATACTTTTGATTATCTTTTATAAAATCCTCGTAAACATCGATGTATTTGGCAACATTCTCAAGGGATTCGATCATTACGGTAATGATCTTCTTGTAAACGGAAAACTTTATATCATGTTCCTGGGATACGTTCATGAATTCAGTAAGCAGGATGTCAATCGAGCCGAATGATAGTAAGCCTGTATGATGAAGAATGCTGTTGGTCACAACAGATACCCAATTTAAGTTGATCAAGTTAAAAAAAACTTTCTAATCTCTGCAAAATAGTTATTCATAACCTTCGTCAGCCAGAAGATCCTCCTGGTAACTTGCTTCAACAGCAAGCTTATCACAGCGCTCATTTTCAGGGATGTTTGCATGTCCTTTCACCCATTGAAACTCAAGGTCGAAATCTTTTTGCACCTGGATAAATCGTTGCCTTTTTAAATCCTTTAGCCTGCCATTCCCAAATCCATCCTTTTGTCACTGCGTCGACAACATATTTCGAGTCTGAAAATACCTTTACCCTGAGATTCTTTCTGGTCAACGCCTCCAGTCCGCATATAACGGCCAGTAATTCCATCCGGTTGTTGGTGGTTTTCCTGAATCCGCCTGAGAGTTCTTTGCGGTGTCCTTTATACATGAGGACAACTCCATATCCTCCCGGTCCCGGATTCCCCCGTGCAGCACCATCTGTATATATTGTCACAGTATCATTACTCATAGTTGCAGGATAAAAAAAACACGCACAAAATTCAGAATTCTGTGCGTGTAATTTAGATAAAAAAGCACTATTTATTCTACCAGGGTCATTTCTTTTATGAGATGGCTTGCCCCGGCGTATTTATCAATTACAAACAATACATAACGGATGTCCACATTTATGCATTTCTGGAGTACCGGTTCAAAGGCTACATCACCACTCATTGCTTCCCAGTTTCCGTCGAATGCAATACCAATCAGTTCACCTTTTCCATTAATTACCGGACTCCCTGAATTTCCACCAGTAATATCATTATTAGTAGTGAAACATACGTTCATTTTTCCATTTGCAGCATACTTTCCGAAATCCTTGTTCTCATAAAGTTCTTTCAATTTCGGGGAGACCACAAATTCATAATTGTCCGGATCTTCCTTCTCCATAACTCCCTTAAGGGTTGTATAGTAAGAATACCGTACAGCATCCCTTGCTTCATAATCGCCAACAGTTCCGTAGGTAAGTCTCATGGTTGAGTTGGCATCAGGATAAAAATTCCTGTCAGGATACATCTCAATCCTTCCCTTGAGATAGATCCTGTTCCCTTCACTTATCTTTTCATTGTATCCCATCATCGCACCACGAAGCTCATTGATCTTATTAAAGAAAGTAGCAACAGCATTAAATGTCATATCCTTCTGCAGGGTTTTCAGGTCAGGACTATCAAGGAAAGCAAGGTATCTTGACTGATCAACAATCATGGATTTTGCAAAATACCTGTCTACATATTTTTCAACATTTCCCTTGTATTTTGAGTTTATTTCCTGAACAAATACAGGCTGAAATTCTTCTTCCATGTTTTCCAGGATCAGTTTCAACATTGCTGTCATAACTTTTTTATCTGTTGATGGACTATAATCCTTGTAAAAATCAACGGAACGAACTTTCAGGGCCTCTGTAACTGCGGCAATTTTTTCCTGATCAGGCTGCTCTTCACTTAGAACTGCCTGGAGCTCCCTCAATCCGAAACCAGCATTTACTGACTCCATTCCAAGGTAAATTCCTTCTATCATATACTGCCAGGCTTTCTCATAATTGTAACTTTCCTCAACACCCTCCCTGATGAGGTCCAGAGCAGTTCCATATTGTGCCTTACGGGCTTCATCCTGGCTAATCCATTTAATAAATGCCTCCTCCTCAGCCATTTTTTTACCAACGACGCCAAGGTCAATTAACCCTTTGGTCTGACCGATGGAGTATTTCCAATAGTTACTTGAAACAGAGTATTTCGATGCATACTGGATTCGCACTTTTTGATCTGCCTGCATATCCTCCATCATGATATCCTGTTTGATACCGCGGACCAGGATCCTGGAAGGATGATCAATGTCAAGGAGACGCTGAACTTCCCATGAGGACATATATCGAGTTGTGCTTCCGGGAAAACCGAGGATCATTGCAAAGTCACCTTCCTTATATCCTTTCAGGGAAACAGGAAGAAAATGCTTAGGTTTCAATGGAATGTTTTCCGGGCTGTAATCGGCAGGTTTTCCATCAGGTCCGGTATAAACACGGAATATTGAAAAATCGCCGGTATGGCGGGGCCACATCCAGTTGTCGGTATCTGCTCCATATTTGCCAATTGATTCCGGGGGTGCTCCTACGAGCCTGACATCGCGGTATGTTTCAAGTACAAAAAGAAAGTACCTGTTTCCTTCGAACATAGGTCGAACCTGCACTTCATAGCCAGCTCCCTCACTGGCTTCATCCCTGATCTTGCGCGAAATTTCACGCACAGCAGCGGATCGTTCTTCAGCTCCCATATCATCGGAAAGGGAAGCCATTACCCTGTCCGTAACCTCTTCCATCCTTACCAGGAAAGACATAGTTTTGCCCTCATTAGGAAGTTCTTCTTCCCGCGACATCGCCCAGAATCCATCCCGGAGATAATCATGTTCCACACTGCTGTGGTACTGGATCTCTCCATATCCGCAATGATGATTTGTTAATAACAGTCCGTCTCCGGAGATCAATTCTGCTGTGCAGCTTCCATAATCAAGTGCTCCAACCGCATCTTTCAGGCTGGAATTGTTTACGCTGTAAATCTGCTCTGCAGTCAGTTCAAGTCCCATCTCTGTCATTACATTCATATTCACCTGTTGTATCAGGCTAAGCAACCACATACCTTCATCGGCACGCACCTGCAGTTGGAATGAAAGAAGAAATGCCAAACAAATAGTCAATACTCTTTTCATTTTTCAAATTTTTAATTACTGAAATTTTAATACGTCCTTAAACATTCAGTAACAGGTAGCTTATAAATAATTACGGGTTATTTTAAACAATTAAAACAAGAGACTTTAAAATTATGTTCATCAGAAAATCATACTTAAATTTCAAGCGGGTACAAATATTAGAAAAAAGATTTGGAAAATTATTCTTTCATGTTTAATAATATGGTCCGAAAGGGATTAAAAATTTATTGCCAATTGCTCATTTGTCAGCCGGAACGACTTTCTGTGATAATCAGTTATGCCATTTAGTTTTATAGCTTCGCGGTGGAAAACTGTCGGGTAACCTTTGTTTTTATTCCATCCATACACAGGAAATTCAAGGTGTAAGCGCATCATATATTCATCCCTGTAGGTTTTGGCAAGGATCGATGCAGCAGCTATGGAAAGGAATCTGCCGTCGCCCTTTATTATGCAGTGATATGGTATTCCGAGGAAGGGGCGGAAGCGGTTTCCGTCAACAAGGATATTTTCGGGTTTTGGAGAAAGCTTATCAAGTGCGCGATGCATGGCAAGAATTGAAGCCTGTAATATGTTAATCTCGTCTATTTCCCCCGGATCGACCTTTTCAACAGCAAAAGCGATTGCTTTTTCTTCAATGAGGGGCCTTAAAAGATCTCTTTTTGCTTCAGAAAGTTTCTTTGAATCGTTCAGTCCGGGAATGTCTGGTGAAGTTGGAAGAATTACAGCTGCTGCAAATACCGGTCCGGCTAAACAGCCTCTCCCTGCTTCATCACATCCTGCTTCAATAAGGCCAGCAGTATAAAATGCTTCAAGCATGACCGGACAATACTTTTTCTATGGTTTTCCAAAGTTCACTGGCAGTGTTATCCCAACTGTAGAGTTTTCGCCGCTCTCTGCCAAGCTTAATGAGCTTGTCCCTCAAGCCGGCCTCTTTAACGATCCTTACCATGCCATCCCTTATACTTCCGGGACTTTCCGGCTCAACATAAATTGCAGCATCGCCGGCGATCTCCGGTAAACTTGTAACTTTTGAGGCTACTATCGGAATATCGCAATTCATTGCTTCAATTAGTGGTATTCCGAAACCTTCATAAAACGGGACAAAAGTCAGGGCCCATGAGGAAGCCAATACATCGTTAAGGTCCTCCGGTGAAAGACGGCCGGTGAAGATTACATCCGACTTAAATTTCATCAATTCAAGATGTTCCTCCATTGGTTTTGTAAGAAAAGACTTTTCCCCAACGATAAGCATCTTAAAAGGCGCCTTGTATTCTTCCCGAAACAGTTCAAATGCCCTGAGCAGATTCCTTATATTCTTCCTGGGGTGTATGCTCCCAACAAAAACAAAATAGGGAGATCCTGAAGAAAACCTTTCGCGAACCTGCTCCACACGAACTTTTGTTATTGGAAAAAAATTATTGCTTGCACCATTATATACAAGATCGATCTTTCCTTCGTCAATATCATAAGTGTTTATTATATCGCGCCTGGAAAATTCCGATACCGTTGCCAGCCTGCTTGCCTCCCTTGCGAAGCGTGGATAGAAATAACGGTAATATTTCCTGGAGGAAAGTGGCAGATCTTTTGGCCGGTGCTCGAAATTTATATCATGGATAACGGCAACCGAAGGAACTTTCGAACGCAGGCTAATATAGCCGTCTGTTGAAAGAAACAAATCTGCACCGATTGACTTCAGTT
>CAYSAH010000316.1:0-5078 GCA_964428945.1 uncultured Bacteroidaceae bacterium
GAGTCAACATCAAAACACTTAAGTCCTCTATTCATTTCCTCCAAACAGCAAGAAATAATAGCAATTCACACAAATAAAAATTTAGGTTTACAACATCAGGCTTTTTAATATCAATTTTTCTCAAGTTTATTGACCCAAATTGCGAGGCATCCCTGGCTTCATAACTCTAAGCTCTTGGTCCAGTCCTCCCTCCATTCCATCATTCCCTATGATTAACATATTTTAACAATATAAATACCTTTATGTCTTTATCTGTTCGTTTTCGAACACCACCCTTCCGCTTTCGTTCGCTTCCACACATATCAAAATCAACAATAAATCATTGTATATATCTGTTTTTTATGTCTTTATAATTTTTGGCACGCTTTATGTTAAATACTTTACAACGCTAAAAATTATAAAAATGAAAGCAACATTTAAAACAAACGCAACAAGAAGAACAGTAACAACACTTATCATGCTGGCAATGGTGGCAGGCTTTGTTTACGGACAGGGAATCCTTGCTGAAGGTGCAGCAAAATTATTCAGGTCAATCCAAAATAAAAGAACCGGCACGGAATTTTCAGTTGTACATGCAAATTACAATCCTGCAGACGATACTAAGGTTGGCAATTTCAGATTAACAAGCCTGAGGAATGTAATAAACAGTGATCAGGAAGCAGATTTTTCCAACGCTTTCATTTCATCAGAAAAATATAATACTGTTGTACTAAGAAGTTTTAAAGTAAGCAACATCGACATTGCATATGAAAATGAATTAAAGGCAGAAGACTGGATGAGAGTATCCTTCGATGATAATCTGGAAACCGCAGTCTTTACTGAAGAATGGATGACAGAACCATTCTCGGAAAATCTTGAAGGAAGAATTGAAATGGAAGATTGGATGGCTATTCCTTTCAGTGGAAGTTTTGAAGAGGACATCACGGCCGAAGAATGGATGAACCAGGGATTCTATAACACCTTTGAAGCTGAAGTTACAGTTGAGAACTGGATGACTGAACCCTTCATTAAATTCCTGGAAACTGAAATTGAAGTTGAAGACTGGATGACCACTCCGCTTTTCGAAGAAAAGGAAGAAGCCATTGTCGTAGAAAACTGGATGACACAACCCTTTGTTTAAAAGAATTAGCGTAAATACAGCTTTCATTTAGTCCCATCATATCAACTTATATTTCACGGCCGGACTCAATTATGAGCCGGCCGTTATTTTTTTTACATTTGACTGAAATTTGATCTTTGTGAAATATAAAAACCTTTTTTTTGACCTGGACCGTACCTTATGGGATTTTGATGCAAACTCCTTTAAATCCTTGTCATATATTTTCATGCAATTCAACCTTCAAAGGTATTTCTCAACTCCCGGGGAATTCCGTGAAGTTTACAATCATTATAACGATCAGCTTTGGGAATCATACCGAAAAGGCAAAATCAGCAAGGCAAAATTGAGAACTGATCGCTTTGAACTTACCCTGAAAGAGAAAAATATCTTCAACCCAGAACTTGCCAGGGAAATTGGAGAAGTATACATGTATGCTACTCCAAGGCAGAATATTCTGGCGCCAAACACGATTGAAATTCTCGAATACCTGTCATTCAAAAAATATGAGCTTTATATATTGACAAACGGCTTTATTTCTACCCAGGAGTCTAAAATGAGGCACAGCAATTTAGACCACTATTTCAAACGAATTTTTTCTTCAGAGGAGCTGGGTGTGAATAAACCAAAAAAAGAAATATTTCATTGGGCAGTTTCAGGTATCCATGCTCATAAAAAAGAGTGCCTCATGATCGGAGATGATATAATAGTGGATATTGAAGGTGCTATGACTTATGGGATCGATGCAGCCTGGTTTAATCCGAAGGGCCTCATATCAGATTTTCAACCAACCTATAACATCAGAGACCTGGCAGAATTAAAATCCTTTCTCTGAAAAAGAAATTAAATTATGTCTGTCTCCCAATTATCCTGCAAAATAAACAGCAAGGCAATTTCTGATTGTGAAAGGGTAAAATTCCTGCCAAGATTATTATAAAAGCTTCAGGGGGAATCAGGAGTATAATTGCTTGTCATCTATGTGCTTCCGAATCTAGAATGGAACATCCCCGTTTCCTGCACTCAACAGGTCAGAATTATCATCAAGGTCTTTATTAAGTCTCGACTGGAAGGTAGCTGTTGCATTACCATTCTCATCCTCAAAAACACTTACTGTTTCCTCAAGGTCGGAAAATTTTGCAAATTCCCTTGTGAATTTAAGCTGAACATCGCCAACAGGTCCGTTTCTGTGTTTTGCAACGATGATCTCCGCGATCCCTTTCAAAGAATTCCCCTCTTCATCCTCAGTAAGTCCATAGTATTCAGGACGATGGATAAAAAGCACAAGGTCGGCATCCTGCTCAATGGCACCTGATTCACGTAAATCCGACAGCTGTGGCCTTTTGTTTCCTGAGCGCATTTCAACGCTTCGGTTCAGCTGGGATAAGGCTATTATCGGAATATTCAATTCCTTGGCAATACTTTTTAGAGACCGGCTGATATTACTAACCTCCTGTTCCCTGCTTCCGGAACTATTGCTGGGTCCAGCGGTCATCAATTGCAGGTAGTCGATTATAACTGCCTGGATATCATATTTTTGTTTCAGACGACGGCATTTAGCCCTCAATTCAAAGATCGATATCGCTGGAGTATCGTCAATGTAGATCGGAGCTTGTTCGAGGTCCTTAATCTTATATTCAAGTTGTTCCCACTGGTAATTCTCCAACCTTCCATTCCTGATCTTATCGGAAGGAAGCTGGGTTTCGGCAACAATAAGCCTGTTTACAAGCTGAAGCGAAGACATTTCCAGGGAGAAGAATGCAATCGGCCTCTGGTGATCGACTGCAATGTTGCGTGCCATTGACAGCACAAAAGCGGTTTTACCCATTGAAGGTCTTGCAGCAACAATGATAAGGTCTGAACGCTGCCACCCGGAAGTGAGCCTGTCAAGCTGGGTGAAAGATGAAGGTACTCCGCTCAGGCTGTCTTCCCTTTTTCCTGCCTCTTCGATCTGGTGCAGGGCATCAGCAATAAGCTTATTTATTTTTACAGTCTCCTTTTTAATATTCCCCTCTGCGATATTCAGAAGTTCCCTTTCAGAAAAATCCAGAAGGTCATCAACATCAACGGTCTCGTCATAGGATCTTGCCTGGATTTCAGAAGAAACCCTTATGAGCTCCCTTTGAATATATTTCTGAGCAACGATCCTGGCGTGATACTCCAGGTGGGCAGCAGAACCAACACGGCTGGTTAGCTGGGAAATATAAGTGGCACCACCAACCTGTTCCAACTGCTCTCTTTTTCTAAGTTCCTCGGTTATGGTAAGCAGGTCAATTGGCTTTTCCCGGGTTGACAAGTCAAGCGCTACGGTGAATATTTTCTGATGAGCCTCCTGGTAGAAGCAATCAGGATTAAGAATATCGAGAACAGATAAAATTGCATCCCTCTCCAGCATGATTGCCCCCAGGACGGCTGCTTCAAGATCAAGTGCCTGCGGGGGTATCTTACCATGATCAGCTGCAATAACGTTAACTTTCTTTGCCGGATAATTCTGCTTATTTGCCATTCAATTTTTTTTAGGAATTCAAAGGTAGAAAAGATGACAGGTATACTGAAAACAGCCCCGGAGGAATTGTGAACAGAAGGGGTGAAGTTATAATTAACAATTGTTGAAAAGCACATAAAAATTATAAAAGCACAGGAAAATGTGAAACTTTTTTGAATTTATATGAGATCCTCGCTTCTCTTCTTTCTTTGGGACTTTTACCACCACCTGTTTTAATATTGGATTTGCTCATAAAAGTGTGGTATCACTAATTTTTTGCTTCAGTTTGCAATTGATAATTCCAAATGCAAGCTACTTATTCAAAAGCCTCTGCATCTTTCTAAGCAATTCGCTCATGCGTATTGGTTTACTTATATAATCGTCACATCCTGAACCAAGAACTTTTTGCTCATCCCCTTCCATTGCAAGAGCAGTTTGGGCAATGATCGGCATGTCCGGATCAATTTCCTTAATAGCTTGAGAAGCGTCAAATCCATTCATCTCGGGCATCATTATGTCCATCAGCACCATGCTTATGCCATTATTCTCTTTAAACATATTTACGGCTTCCCTTCCATCCCTGGCATGCAATACTTCAGCCCCAGTGCGCTCTATTACCTTTTTAAGGAATTCAAAATTCATTCTGTCATCTTCTGCGACAAGGATCAACTTTCCTGAGAGATCAACTTTTTCAGACTGAGTTTTTTCCCTGGTAATCAATTGTTCAGACACATTTGATGCAGATTGTTTATATGGTATTGTAAAATAAAATTCCGAACCCTCCCCGTATACCGAATTAACACCGATCTCTCCACCCATCAACCTGACCAGATTTTTAGAAATAGATAATCCGATCCCCGTGCCCGGCTGGATCTTAATTGAGTTCTCAGTCTCAATCTTTCTGAACCTGTCGAATACCTCATTTATATGTTCCTGACTGATGCCTGAACCGGTATCGGTAACTGAGAACCTGACCAGATCTCCTGTCTGACTATAGGCAATCGTAATAAAGCCTTTATCAGTATATTTAAAAGAATTTGACATCAGGTTCATAATCACCTGCTTCAGTCTTATCTTGTCTGTTACGATGATCAGATTATTCTCAGGAACCTTTTCAATGATCTCAATCTCCTTTTCAGGATGTTCGCTTAAGATCTGCCTGAATGTTGCAGCAGTCTCCCCAATTATATTGTTTAAATTACAGTCATCGGCTTTAAAAGTAAGTTCACCGGCTTCAATTTTAGAAATATCGATGATATCTTCAATTAAACGCAACAGGCTGTGGCTGTTATCCTGAATTATTTTAAGGTATGCCTCTCGTCTTTCCCTTGGAAGATCATTGTACAGCAATTGGGTAAATCCCAGAATCGCATTCATTGGTGTCCTGATCTCGTGCGACATATTAGCAAGAAATGCTGTTTTCAGATGATCAGATCGCTCAGCTTTCTTTTTTTCCCGTATATACCCATTCTTAGCAAACATAAGGATCGCACCAACTAG
>CAYSAH010000317.1:0-4691 GCA_964428945.1 uncultured Bacteroidaceae bacterium
TGAACTCCAGGCGTGACAATCTGATCTTGTATGGTCTGAATCAGGAATCTCTGCGAAAGTTGTCAGTCCTTCATTGAGCATGGTCTGCCATGGCTTCAGGAAGGAAATATACTTATTTCCCAAGCCTGTTTCAATGGCAGCACGGTTCACATAATACCGGAAATAGAGGGATGCCTGGACAAGCGATTTGTCCCTCATAACTGTTTCCATAAAAAGAGCCTTTTCGACATTAGGGATGGCATTTGTGAGAGCAGCAAATGTATTGGCATGCTGACTGAATGAAGTTTTATCAGGGGTGTCAGCAAAGAGGCCTCTTGAATCATCCCAACACTGTTTTTTTGTAGCCTGTATTAATTCTTTAGCTTTGACTGAATAGCTTTTTGAAAGTGCATCAAGCCCGTAAAATCCGAATATATCAGATGCCTGTTCCAATGTCATAGCATATTGAAGGGTAATTATTGACGAATTTCCCTCCTGACCTCCTGGGGGAACGCCTCCAATTCTTTTTTCATTATTCCATGGCCATTCATTTGTCCAATCCACAAATGGCCAATATTCAAGGCCGCCAAGCATTCCTGTTTTGGGATCGATTCGGTTTTCAAACCACTGAAGGATATGCTGAATACTTACAAGGTATTCAGCTGCAAACATGTAATCATTTCGGTTCCACAGGTAATCATGTATCATAGAGATCCAAAAGAGGGAATAGGTTGGAATCACCTGCCTGGGTTCTGTCGGGTACCTGCTCAAAGTTAGCCCTTCAGGGATGATCGAATTATAATAGTCATTTATCGCCTTGCGCATAAGTCGGTCATCTCCTGAAACATAAAGTGAAATTAGGGCTTGAATACGCGTATCCCCTGTATACTGCATCTGTTCATAATACGGACAGTCATAGTAGATCTCATTGGCACAGAGTCTTGCTGTTCTCCAGGCAACCTCCCATATATCGTTGATCGAGTTGTTATCGGATTCAAAATAGGCTTTCTCCTCAAAAGGATAGGCTGTGAAAACCGGTGTAATCGAATGGATAGTCAAAGGATCATCTTTTGTTTCGATCTCAAGCAGGATATATCTGAAGGTCCTGAACCATAAAGTAGTAAATTTTCTTTTATTTCCTCCGTCGGTGATAAAAAGGTCTGAATTCCCCCGAAAGTATAAACCTGCCACAGAATCTCTATGGTGTTTACTGCCCGTCAGATCAAACATTGCTTCGGCGTATGTAATCTTAATTGATGAAGATTTGCCACCCGATAAAATAATTTCAGGATATGCTGTTACCAGGTATTCCTGGTCGAGTAATACTGAAGTTCGGGTATTGGCCGGAACAGAATAATCATTGATTGTTTTTTCTTCTTTTCTGTAAATTTTCACACCGTTTATTGACCTAATCTGAGGGGGCTCAATCTTTTTAAGCTCCATGGCAGGAATTGTTCGGGGGACCAGTCCATAGGTAATATCAGTTCCGACCCCTTTTGGGGAACCCGGAAAAAGTATTTCCGGGGACTTCCACTGATCTGTACTGAAATTTTCGGACAACCAGTTCCATGGGTAATTTTCTCCCTTGATATTCTCACCAGGTCCAACAATTATAAATGTGCCAAGAGCTCTCCGGTCCACCTCCACAGGTGTCACAGCATCAACTTTTGTACATAACCATGATCCCGGAGTGTTCAATGCAGATGAGGACTCATCGTTTCCCTGGACAATAAAGCCTGTCGACAATGAGATTTGTGCCCAGGGCTTAAGTTCCCCAAAATTCCATACCTCAGCTGCGATTATATTTATGCCGGGTTTTAGATAGGCGGCGATGTCATAGCTTTCGTATATCCAATTATCGGCATCACCTCGTGCAGGACCAATTCCGATCAATTGTTCGTTTATGTACAGCTTATACCTGTTATCCGCTGACACATGTATTATGTATTCGTCCGGCACCTGCTCAACAGATAGTGAGTTCCTGAAAAAATACACCCCATAATCGTATGCAGGGGAGCCGGGCACTCTTACCCAGGAAGCATTCCAATGTTTATTTTTTAATTCGCTATTAAGCTCTGGATCAGGGATCAGCTGTCCATAGGATAAGCTGACAGATAAAGAGCCAAGGATCACAATTTGTAATAATCTCTTCATAGGGGTTGCTTTGAATTGTGAATATAACGGATTTGAGATTAGGAGAGTATGTCTATTTGAGATTTTATGGATTATTAACGTTAAAGGTCTGATTTGCTGATTTTATTACAAATATTATTTCCATTATTATCCTCAAATTGAAAAAACACAGCAGCGACAATTCCTTGATATTCCAGTGCATTAAAATATATTATTCATATCCTCATTTTCTTGCATATCCCAGTTTAAATTCATCCTGGATTGTTGTGAATCTTATTTTACATATCCACAGGTTCTCGATGGAAATAGAAACAACAGCTTATTAAAAAAGCGGTACATCGCTGCCCGCCTTTTTTCTTTATTTAATAAAGCTTCTGTTTACAATTGCACCCCTATTATGAATCTCAAGGATGTACATGCCTTCCAGCAGTTCGCCAACAGGCAATATGCAATTAAAGCTTTGCTCATTTTTTTCCAAAAAGACTGCTTTTTGTATTCCGCCGTTAATGCTTATAATCCTTATGAATACCTGTCCGTTGATATTGGAATCGAAGCTTATATTCAATTGATCTTCCACAGGATTTGGAAAGATAATCAGGCTATTCCCGATCTCGACAGAAGCAATACCAACAGTTGAAGTTACATTAAAAACAACCTGTCCGGTAGCAATCCCATCGTCGGCAGTAACTGTAACTATGGCCGGTCCGACAAAATCTGTAGTTGTTATTATCTTCAGTATTGTACCAGATACAGTTACTGTTAATTCCGGATCAGAACTGCTTGCTGTGAAATTAACAGGATCTCCGTCCGGATCTGATAGTATGGTGTTTAAATTTGAAACAACAGTCTCTGTTTTTCCAGGGATATCGACAACATAATCTGGTATTTGATTCAACACTTCCGGAGCATGATTAACCGCAGAGATCGTAAAAACTGAAGTGACATTATACAGTTTATCATCAGAGGCTGCAATCGTAACTGTAACAGGGCCTGCAAAACCGGGCTTGGCAGTACCGATAAGACTAAAACCATCAATTCTAAGGGTAAGCAGTTCATAGGAGGAGAAGGCCTGAAATGTTAGCGCATCTCCGTCCTCATCAGAAAAATAACTATTAAGGTCAGCTATTATCGTTTTTTCTTCATTTTTAGCTGCAAAAGTATAATCCGGGATTGTTGTCGTCAAATCAGGACCATGATTAATTGCAGCATCGGCTGCTGTCAATGAAAGGACACCATAATCATCAGCCAACTGCCAGTGGTCATTGTAAGCTGCCTCGGCAACTTCAACTGAGCCAAAGAAATTATCCCTGGTAAGCGGGTTTTCATTCGGGTTGTCATTGTCGCAGTAAGCCACTGAAAGTCCAATGACTTTACCTTCAGTCAATCCTACCAGTGATGAGGCAGGTTCTGAACTGTTGTAGCTGTCATTATGCAGTTGCAATGAAAATTCCCATGTAAGGGTATTTCCATTTCGTTTTACTGTGAACTCAGGAAAATGACTGAAGTAATCAGGGGTTGTCCTGTTGCTCCAGTTGTTTCCTGCGATATCCAAAACATGTGCTGTTGTTACAGTACCACCATCGGAAGGCTGCTGTATTGCGATATGGTAGGAGAAGGCATTTTCAGCATTTTCGTCTCCATTATCGAATACATGCGGACCTCCTGAATGGTCTTCATCAACAAATACTTCCAGTATGTCATAGTCAGGATAAGCGGTACCTGGATAGGTATACCCATCTACAAACACATTATCGGTGGTTTGGGCAAGGATATAGATCAGGTCACTTTCCGGTGACCACATAACCTTGAATTTTCCCTTGAAGTCGTCGAGGGGTATATTATTTGGACCCCAGGGGATCCAGAGCTGATCGATGGGGTTCCATTCCACTGTTTTCCAGCATTCATCGTCGCCGTTGCCGTCGATGCCAGGAAGCGTTGCAGCCTCTTTTGCACTGAAGCCCCCTGTAGCAACCAATTCGGCAGGAATGGAATAGAGCTCGATCCCAGAATCTTCACCCAGGTTTCTTGAATATTGTTTAAGCGTTGGATTATTCCAGTGCTCATGTGTTCCAAGACTGGAAATTGGAGTACCTGAATTATCCGGATCATAGGTAAGATCATCGGGCCAGTTCTTTGAATCTGCCGCCTGGTGCAGGTAATCATCAACTCCCTGGGCAAAATTGGGTCTGTTCTTCCATAAAGATGAACCAACTGTAGCTTCGTGCCTTAGGAAATCGAAGCAAACTGATTCTATAGCAACCTGGTCGAGTGAAATGAATATTGAGTTTGGCCAGTCGTTATTAAATGGAGCCATGGTCCACTTCACAGGGTATTCGGTAGCTTCAACTCCGCTCCATAATCCATCTACGAGGAAAAGGAGTGTATTTTCGCCAAGCACAGAACTTCCCATCAGGTCGACCTGTACCCTGTACATCCCATAATCTGATCTTTCAACTATATCATTTTCAGGAGCAACCAGACCAGAATGCAGGTGAAATGAATTGGCCCTGTTGTGGGAGCCGAAGTGGTTTTTTGCACATAATGTTATTCCTGCTCTCGCATGGGCCTTAAGTGCTGAA
>CAYSAH010000317.1:4701-5057 GCA_964428945.1 uncultured Bacteroidaceae bacterium
TTGGCATCTGGGTCTTTTTGTCAGAATAATAGACTGAAGGCGTCGGGTTTTGTGTCAACAGGGTGCGGGCCTCACCGGAGTAGTCAGTTTTATCGCGGTCCCCATAATTTACGTTTGGATACGCTGCAAAAAATTTCTCATAGTCTTGTTTATAAATATGTGATTTCGGATCAGCGACCCAAATTTTTTCCTGGGGTACACCGGCCTTCTCAATTAACTGTTTCAATATCCCAAGTGTTACCTGGGGAGATGATTCAGCGATCTGTGACTGGTTTTTTCTTCCAAGATCACTGGTTGAATTCCAGGAGGAAGTCCCTTCATTAATTTTAATAAAAATAGTCTCCCCGGCAGCATAT
>CAYSAH010000318.1:0-5054 GCA_964428945.1 uncultured Bacteroidaceae bacterium
CTTCAAACTCTTGATGTATCAATAAATACAACTTCCCCCTATATTAGCGAAAAGGGTTTGCTATCCTTTGAATTACCAGTTATATCAAAGAATTTCAGGGTTCTTCAAAGCAGGCTCGCTTTTCTGAATGCCTACATTCAGGAGATCGTATTTGATGCCACAAACCGAAAGGACGGTGTTGAGATCCAACTTGACGATTCACAAAAATTAAAACTTGGTAAAACATACAGGATCGAAAACCAGGAGGAAGCAGGCGGGGCTTTGATTGCTGAACTTTTTACAAAAAGCCGGCTTTCAAATAACCGGATCCTTTGCCTTGTGAGGGTATATAACCTGCATAAAAACGCTGACGGCTATCTATATATAAAAGATGCTGATGAGGCTGTCAACCTGACCAATTTCAATATAACACCTGAAATGAAGATTTCAAGTATCATGATTCTGAAGGAGGGAAACAACTGGACAAGCAACCTTGGTGTATATCCCGGAGAAACTGTTGAAGTTAAGGTTGAAGGGCAGGGTTTGCTGAAGGCGGGGTTTGTATGGAACAATGCAATCGACCTGACAACCGATTCGACCCTGCGCACAGATAATGTTGCCTTTTTCAGGATCAAGATTCCTGTGAATATAAATACGAAGAGAATTGCATTGTTCAATAAGGGAGAAGATTCAGGTAAAGGCCTGGATGTTAAGGAATACCAGGAACCGCGCAATTTTGATTTCATTACAGTAAATTATGGCACCGGAGACAGGTTAATAACCACTTTGGGAGGACCGGTAATATATAAGAAGGTAATCAAGGATATCCTGATAGATTTCGACTATAACAAAATTGATTCTGAAAATAAACTTTACGGAAAACAGTACATCGAAGTTGAAGTCAAGATCACTGGTAAAAACAGGGAATTGATTGAAATGAATACAATCCCTGTATTCGGTGTATGCCCCGGGGAAATGTCCCCACGACACCCTTATTATTACAAAAAAGATTGTGTCAGTTCAGGGATCTCACTGAATAAATATCTCTCGAGGAAGACATATGATCTTGACGACTGGGTAAGGATACAGCTTACTTTTAAACATGAAAATTCAAAATATGAGACAATCGGAATGGTTCAGAATGTTGAATTCATTGTTCAAAAGGATTACCAGTTTGATATTGATGTTTCCTTTCCTGCCGGGCTGATCATAAAAACCTTTAATGATGAAACAGGCGCCGGGGCATTTGATAATTTCGGGGGAATAAGCATGGCTATGATGGCCCAATTCAGCTTTTATGACCAGGAAAGGATCGGGAAATTCAAACCCTACAAGGTAGGTGCCGGATTCCTTGCCCTGAATGCTTTTAATTTTAATGAAAATGTGAGCAGGGATGTGGCCATTGTTGTACTTGGCAGTCTGTATCCGACAAGAAAAGATGTAAAACTTACATTCCCGCTTTACATGGGTGGCGGAATCTGGCTTGGAACTGGAAAACCTTTTGTGGTATTGGGTCCCGGGATACGGGTAAGTTTGTAAGATTTTGTAAAAAAATAAGGCAGACTGCTACTCTCCCTAAAACCCTCAAAAAGATTCACAGCCTGCCTTGCACCCCAACAATTACTTTCACAATATTAACCCATTATTATTAAAAATGTTGCTGCATAATCAATTTTTAACAAAAAAAGTCTCTTCTTTTAACAATCTCATGCAGCAAGGACAGATTTTACCCTTATTCCGGGAATTTTTCCAAGCTTTCCGGTAAGTGAACCCAACTCATCGGTGGTTCCCTCCAGTACCAGAGATATTACATTTAATCCTCTGCCTCTTAAAGGTATACCCTGGCGTCCCAATATTATTTCAGCGTGAGCAGATAATATTTTATTCAGTGATTCCACTTTATTTCCGTCCTCAACAATAATAATTGCTGCACCAATTCTCTTTTCCATCATTCAGGTCATTTTGATATTCGTGTTGCTTACAGATCTATTGATTTATCCTTCGGATACTTCACACTAAATCTAAGTGGTAATTTTACTGTCTCACCTGGTTTTACAGTAATTCTCCAGGTTACTTTTCCTGTACCTTCTTCAATTATACCACCACCCAGCTCCTCCTTCTCAATGGTGATCTGGCTGTTGGATGATACAGGTATCTGGTCCTCAACAATAAGTTCAAGCTCCGTTGACTTGGTATTTCTGACGGTCACTTCATAGCCAAAGCTTTTTTTCAGATTACTACCCATGTTCCTTGTCCTTGTAAAATCTTTCACAACTATCCTGTCGACGATCAGTCCTTTATCCTTACCCATCGATAACTGCATTGAATCCAGTGTCATTGAAGTGCTCAGGTAGGTCTCTCCGATAAACATCTTCTCATAATAAATATTTGCCACTCCGTCTACAAGTTCGTATCCTTCCCAATCGGTCATTGTTGCAACAAGATATGCTGCTTTTTCCTTTTTCGGGACAGCCAGGTAATGATAGCTTGCTTTGAGTTCCTCAGTTCCCAGTGAAAAAGCATACTCCTTCCCGTCAGCACTTACAGAGGCTTTTGTTTTCAGGTTAAATTCGAGGATGGAATTGTTCGAACCCGATTCCACGGCGCTCATGGCATTGAACATATCATACTGTTCATCAATTGCTTCTGAATCCTGCATTGCAACTGCACCAGGCTGTGCTGCCTTGTTCATCGCTTCTGACTTATAAGAGCTCACTCCCCGTATCATTATATTATTTTGCTGATACACAAAATCGACATACCAGGGGTTCAGAACAGGCATAAGCTGTTGCTCCATTGGATTCCCTGTAGAAAATGTAAGTGATACCTTGTCCCAATCCTCCCCGCTAAATTGTCTCAATGTTGCTTTTCTTATCAACTTGACCGGGTCTCCCACCTGGTCGATCCTGATATCATAGGAAGGAATCCAATTTGCTTCCGGAACAAAATAGTCAAGCAATAACCCGCATGTTGCAGGGGCTTCTAATTCGACTGTAACTTCCAGCCTGCTGCTTGGCCTGTTTTTGCGGTAATTCAATTCCGTCAGCTGTGCCTGTATTTTCTGGTTCTCATCTTCCAGTTTTACAATAAGCCTTTTTGTTTCAATAATGCTTGTTTCGATCTCAAGCAGGCGCAAGTGGTAATAACTCGCACCTTCCTTTATCTGTGCAACCGTTACACCGTTATTTGCTCCTCCGAGCTTCATATTTGCCATTAACATGTTACGTTCCTGCTCATACACATTGATCCTTACCCTGTGATCCTCTATCTTTTCATTGTTCGTTTTGAGTTGGGAATTGAGCTCCTCTATTTTTAAAGAACTTGATTTCTGATCAAGATAATCCATTGTTTTTACAACGTTTAGAATTTTTGCCGGCCCCTTGACGCCTACCCGAAGGCTGTTCTCCTGGAGCGATTGTTCCAGTCCTTTTATGATCAGGATCGTCTGATCTTTTGGCAAGGTAACATCTGCTGTGGTCCGGCTAACCTGTGCACCCTGGTAAAAAACAGTTACTGCCCCAATGCTGGATGACACCTCTTTTTCCTGACCAAATATCAATGATGATAAAGCAAGGGGCATGATTGAAGTTAGAATAAATAGTTTTTTCATATCAGATTATTTTTAATCAAACTGAAATTTACAAAAAATAAGTATCGGTTGCAGAAAAGCTTCACTCCTTACAGGGATATTTTTCAGTATAAATCTCTTTAAAAAATGATCTTTGGGCAAAGGGGTCGAAAACCTAATAACGCAAAGTGAGATCTATTTTGCCAAAGGAAATTCCTGATGCATTTTAACGAAGTAGGCAACCTTTTCAAGGGAGGTGATCATATCGTATTCATCGATATATACTTCAGGGGAAACATTCAGCGGAACAGTCGTAAAATTCAACAAACCCCTGACACCGGCCAAATAAAGGTTTTCTGCAATTTCTCTTGCCTGGTCAGCCGGAACAGTAATTACACCAATAGTAATATTCTTTTCCTGGATCACGGCCGGCATATCATTTATTGAGTAGCATTTTACACCGGATATAACACGGTCAATCTTATTGGGATCCGAATCAAAAGCGGCAACGATATTTAGTTTGGACCGTTTACCCATAAAGTAGGCTGTAATTGCCCTACCAAGATTTCCAATCCCGACTACTGCAACATTCAGGGTTTCTTCGCTGTCAAGAATTCTTCCAATTACATCAATCAGTTCCCTCACATCATAACCTTTTCGTTGCATACTGCTATAGCCGATAAACATAATATCCCTGCGTACCTGGACTGCGGTGTTATGATGGAGTTGTGCCAATTCGTGGGAATAGATATGGGTTTTCCCGTTGGCAAGGCAATTTAATAGGGATCTTCTGTATTCGCTGATCCTTTCTACTGTTTTTTCCGGTAGCCTCATATGAAAATAATTGACTGGTTCCTGTTAAAATGCTATGTGCAAATACATTCTCAAAATTCTGAATCTAAGCATCCTCCTGTTTACAAAGAAATACAAAATACTGATTAATTATCTGTTAATTCCGGAACAATATACGAAAAAGTGTAATTCATAAATACCTGTAAAAGAAACATTACACTGGAGATGCTCCTTTGGCCTATTTCAATACTTTCTTTTCACTGAATTTCGCCAGAAAATGGTTTTTACTTTCCTCCGAACCCGGCGATCTTGCAAATTCATTGTACATTTTTAAAACAGCAAGATTCCTGTGCGCAGAGTTGATTGAATCATTCTTATCAGACTCATAGGTTGTTTTTGTTCTTGCTTTAACTGTTGAGAGTGAAGGAGGAATAGGCTGTCCTCCACCGTTCACGCAACCTTCAGGACAAACTAAAACCTCAATAAGGTCATATTTCAGTTTGCTGGTATCAATATTCCTGAGAAATCTTATTGCATTTTTCAATCCACTGACAGAAGCAACAGAAATATCGCCTTTCTGTGTTGATATAACAGTCTCCCTTACCCCCTTAGTCCCCCTCAATTTACTCAGCCTGAGATCTGTCATTTCCTTTTTATTTATGTCACGATAGATCGTCCTCAGGGTGGCTTCCAGCTCTCCGCCGGCATTTGCAAA
>CAYSAH010000319.1:0-1385 GCA_964428945.1 uncultured Bacteroidaceae bacterium
CTCTTCCAGGATCTTGGAGCGTTTGTGGAAGGATTGTCAGCTGAAGTAACCTTCGCGTATGACCACAACCCGACCTTTTTTGAAAGCAAGAGCAAGGAATTCCTTTATGAGAGCATCAATGTATCCCTGGATCCGCTCACGGGAGCCATCCTGGATACATCCCTTGTTCAGTACGGGAGTGAAGCTGATCTGAATACCTCCGATGGACTTAGCTGGCAAAGACGGGTGGCGGCAGGCTGGGCGAAAATAAATTATAGCAGGAAACTGGGAGCTGGAACCCTGAATTCTTCTGTGCTATACAATATGGATAAGAAGATCTATAAAGGGCAGTACAATACCTACCTGAACCAGAACTTTTCTGCCCTTGCAGCGTATTCCCTTCTTGACAAATATTTCCTTGACCTTTCCCTCACCTACGGTGGGAACAGTTTGTTGCCTGAAGGAAGCAGGTTTGGATGGTTTCCTGCTGTATCGGCTGGATGGATCCTTACAGAGGAGCCCTTCCTGATGAATAACAAGGCTGTTTCGAGCATGAAGCTGAGAGCTTCGTGGGGACTGAATGGCAATGGATCAGTACCTGCCAACCTATTTGATCAGCCCTTCTATAGCGGAGGTTCCTACTTGTTTACAAATAACCTGGCCAATTATAACGGTATCCGAGAAGGAGCACTGGCCACCCTGGCTATGACTTACGAAGAATCAAATAAAACTGATGTCGGGATCGAGATCGGCCTCTTCGATAAGCTGCTATTCACCGGGGATGTATTTTACGAGATCAGAACCGGTATAAGGACTGATAACGAGAGCGTGGTATCTGAGATTCTGGGCGTCGGAAACCCGGCATCTTTCCTGGGTGAAGTTCAGAATGCAGGCTTCGACGCTTCCCTGGTCTTGTATGATAAAGTGGGAGAATTTAGCTACCACGTGAGCGGGAATTTCCTGGTTGCAAGGAATAAGATCCTTGAAATGAATGAACAATACAGGCCTTACGATTACCTGTTAATAACCGGAAACCCGGTTGATCAGCAGTTTGGCCTGCAGACCCTTGGATTCTTTGCCGATCAGGAAGATATTGCCAACAGTCCAAAACAGGTATTTTCACAGGTCAGGCCCGGAGATATCAAGTACGTGGACCAGAACATTGATAATGTGATCAATGAATATGATGTTGTTCCGATTGGGTTTGCATCGGAAGGGCCCGAAATGTATTTTTCTGCATCCCTTGGATTTGAATTCAAAGGCTTCATTCACTGGGATTATGATCCGGAAACTAAACCGGTAAATGTGCAGGCGGTTCTTGCCCTGGCAGACCAGGACGATGAGAACATGGGGGGCTTCCAATGCATACCTGAATTGTATCGCACCTACGATACATGGAAACTTAC
>CAYSAH010000319.1:1395-5052 GCA_964428945.1 uncultured Bacteroidaceae bacterium
GGATTTGAATTCAAAGGCTTTGGAGCGGAAGTTTTGTTGCAGGGCACAGCAAATCATACCGATTACCTGAATACCAGCAGCTTATTCTGGCCTCTGCGTGATCAGAACACGATCTCCACGCTTTACGCCTCCCGCTGGACCCCTGAGACTGCTTCTTCTGCAAAGCTTCCGAGGTTATCCTTGCTCGACAATGCCAACAACTACAGGAAGAATGACATCTGGCTCACCGATGCCAGCTACCTGAAGGTCAGGTATGTGGAAGTATATTACAACTTTCCTCCACGCATCCTGAGCAAACTGTCGTCCAGCTCCATGAAACTTTATTTACGCGGTTCGAACCTTTATTCCTTCGACAGGATAAGTGTGGTCGATCCCGAATCTACAGGAATTAGTTATCCCACACTCCGCTCATTCCATGCCGGTATAAAAGTAGGATTTTAAATAGAATTATCAGCAAATGAAAAGAAGATTAAATATTCCCATCCTGGTCCTGTCCCTCCTGTTTTTAGGGGCATGCGATTATCTTGATTACGATGAATCATCTTACCTGCTTGAAGATGAGGTATTCTCTGATTTTAATCGGACCAAACAATTCCTTACCGGAATTTACGCTTACCTGCCCGATGGATTTAACCCCATAGACGGTGCCATGCGTTCATCTGCAACGGATGATGCAGTGCATGTCTGGAAGTATTCGGATATTCATAAGTTTAACGATGGCAGCTGGAGTGCAGTTCAACCCCTGGATAATGTATACGGCACCATGTTCCGTGGTATCCGGTCCGCAAACAAATTCCTGGTTGAAACCGAAGGCCAGGAATTTGAGGATCAGAAATACAACGAGGATTATGGAGACCAGATGAAACAGTTTAAACTGTATCCATACGAAGCCAGGTTTCTAAGGGCCTACTTCTACTTTGAACTGGCCAGGCGTTATGGCGCACTCCCGCTTGTGACCGATCCTCTTACACCGGAGGAAGCCAATAGCCTGAGCCCGGTCCCCTTTGACACGATCGTTCAATTCATCGTCCGGGAATGCGATATGATAGCAGACTCCCTGCCGGTCACCTACCTCGAATTGCCCAATGCTGAAACAGGCCGGGCAACCAGGGGAGCCGCCCTGGCACTGAAATCCCGTGCACTGCTTTACGCGGCAAGTCCGCTGCATAACGGGACCGGGACCACTGAAAAATGGGCGGAAGCAGCGGAAGCAGCCTTCGATGTCATCTACCTCGGCTTCTATGAACTTGAAGGCAACTACAAGGACCTGTTCAATAACCCGGTCTCTGCAGAATTGATCCTTGGAAGAAATGAAAGCGAATCCAATACCTTTGAACGCAATAATTTCCCGGTGGGCTTCGAAGGAGGGAATACGGGAACCTGCCCTACTCAAAATCTTGTTGATGCCTACGAAATGCAGGAGACAGGACTGTCCATTGACGAGGATGGCTCCGGATACGACCCGAACTTTCCATATTTTAACAGGGATCCCAGGATGTATGAGACCATCCTGAAAAACGGGGATTCCTGGAAGGGGAAGAACATTGAGACCTGGTACGGAGGTTCCAACGCTTTGCCAAAACCAAATGCTACGCTTACAGGTTACTATATTAAAAAGTATTTGATCGAGTCGATCAATCTTACTCCGACAAATACGACCAAAAAGAATCACACGTGGATCCTCTTCAGGTATGGAGAGATCCTGCTGAATTATGCTGAATCAATGAATGAACTTTACGGACCAGAAGATCCTGCCACCTATGGACTGTCTGCGCTTGAAGCCGTCAACTCCCTGAGAAGCAGGGCAGGAATGCCTGATTTCCCGGCTGGAATGACCAAGAACGAATTCAGGAAGAAACTTCGCAATGAGCGCAGGGTTGAACTTGCTTTTGAAGATCACCGCTTCTGGGATATTCGGCGCTGGATGATCGGGAATCAAACCACCGAGATCTATGGCATTTTGATCACTGAGAACGTTTTTGGAGGATTGGCCTATTCAAAGACCCTGGTAGAGACAAGGCTCTTTGAAGACCGCATGAATCTTTACCCTATTCCTGAAAATGAGCTGTTCATTAACAGTAAGCTGGTTCAGAATACGGGTTGGTAATAATTAACTTCAATGCAAGGATGATGAAAAGAATAACAACAATAGGAGTCGCACTTTTATCCCTGTTGTACGCATGTGAGACTAAATTTGGCTCCGGGGAATATCTACCCTCAGATCTCGAATACAACGATTCCATTGACATCCCTTCAACAGAAATAGGAAAGAGAGGGATCTACCTGCGTCAGACCGGTGGAGACTGGTCCGCAAAGGTATCTTCCACCAGGGCCCACTGGCACTATTCCGAGTCAAACCGCCTGAGCATCAAGGAACCGGGCAACATCGATTTTGTTCCGATGATCAAGGATACTGCGGATATAAAAGCAGATGACATCGAAGCCCTCAATAAGATCAAGGGCGAGGGTCAGCTTCGCTATATCATTGGTTTCAACGAACCCGATAACACGGAAAAGGCAAACATGAGCGTTTCAGAGGCAATTTCACTCTGGCCTGAACTTGAGCAGTTCGGTGTACCGCTCTCAAGCCCCTTATGTACGGATGCTGAAGGCACATGGATGAACGATTTCATGACACAAGCCTCCAGCAAAGGCTTACGGGTAGACTATGTCTCCCTGCAGTGGGCCGGGGAATACGATGTGGACGGATTCCTGGACTTGCTTGATCGTGTGTACAACAAGTACCAGAAACCGATCTGGATAACAAAGTTCACCCTGGTGAACGCACGATTGTCGGAGGTTTCCGATTTCCTTGAATCCGTGCTCCCTGAGCTGGACAGCCGGGAATATATCTTTCGCTATGCCTGGTCTCCCGGTGAAGTAAATACCCCTACTGCCTTCTGGGACACGGAAGGAAACCTGACCACACGCGGACAGTACTACGCCGATTTCTATCCCAACGACTATCTCAGCCTCGGCAGGGATGACTGGATCGACATCAGCAGCCTGGTGAACCTGGTTCAAAACGGTGGTTTTGAAGACGGCACTCTGAATTCATGGGGTGGATACGGAACAGCCGTGGTTTCGGGGGATGCAGCTTACAGTGGCAATTATGCCGGTATGGCAGGAATTACAGGATGGTCAAGCGGTAGTGCAATAAATTATCCCCTCATATATGTGGAGCCCTTAAGTACCTATTATATCTCCTTTGCAGCCAGGCTTACTTCAGAGATCACTGCACCTGCAGGTTTTGAAGGGGTCAAGATGCTGGTCAGGGATCCTGTTGATAATACGATCAGGTATTTCCAGGCAAGTCCTGTCAGCTCCACGGAGTGGAAAGTTTATACCTACCAGGTGGATATCCCCGAGGGAGTAACCGAGATCATGCTTGTATGCTGGAGACCACAAAAATCTCCGGAATTTGTTATCGATGACCTCTTCGTGGCTAAGATCGAATAAACGACTATAACTATTTAAAAAAATTGAAAAAATTAATTTGTAACTAAAACAAGAATGCTATGAGAAAACTTACACTATTATTATTTAGTATGCTGCTTACGCTCGGACTGGGTGCCCAGGAACTGATCGTGAACGGTGATTTTGAGACCGGGAACAAAACCGGCTGGAGTGGCTATAACAATGCCGTGGACGCCGGCG
>CAYSAH010000320.1:0-5048 GCA_964428945.1 uncultured Bacteroidaceae bacterium
AGGAGCAGCAAGCTGCTTTTTTTACCACAGAAACTTCGGCTTTCCTGACACCTAAAACCTGATGCCTTGCGCCTCATGCCTTGCGCCTCATGCCTTGCGCCTCATGCCTACTCCCTATAAGTCGCAACATTATAAAACGCCTCGCCATACACCGGGATACCTTCCCTTGTAAAGCCTTCCAGTACACATCTCACTTTTCCATACCTGTCGGAATTGTAAAATAAAATCTCTGTCTTCCCTTCACTGTCCAATTTTACATCCGGATCCCAGTAAATGGTTTTTCGTAAGTCGGGTTCAGGATCCTTTTTTTCCTCATCCGTATCATATTGCGGGGAATAGAATTCCCTGACTAGCTGCAGGCCGGGGATAACAATGCTATTGTTGATCTTTAGCTCCGACATACGTGCAAGGTATTTATCAAGGTCCGTTTCAATGTAGATGGCCACCGTACTGCCGTAAACCAGGGCAGGTTCAGGACCAATCATCACATATAGCTTCTCAATGACTGATGGGGCATACAGAAAATTAATGTTGGAATATAAATAACCTTTGTTCATTCCGTCCACTATAAATTTGGCACTATAGAATACCCCACTGTAGAAAACCTTCAGGCAATCTGTTTCAATATCAAGGTAACTGTTGTAGCCCATATTAAGCAGCAGATCACTGATCTCGAGTGAAGCGGAAAGAAGATCAGCACTCGGGGACCTGACATTTGAGAAATTTTCAATCATCGCTGTTTCAAGGTCCGGGTAATCCTCATCAACTTTCTTTGTAAACTCGACTTCATCGATCCAGATGCTGTTGTTCCTGTTCATGTCCATGTTCCTGCTCAGATCTTCGTAAATATCAACCGGGTCTGAGGATTCTGTTTGATTAAGCTCATTCTTTTCATGCATGTACAAACTGATACCTTTCCTGAACTCATCCAGTTCAAGGTTCAGGTACACCTTCTCAGAACCTTTGTTATCTTTTGCAGAGACCATGACCGGGGAGGTATGATCCCTGGTGTATACCGGAGTGAATAAGAAATTCCCCTCACTGTCTGTTTCAATTTTTTCTGAGTTGCCGGCAAAATATACAAGGATTTTCCCCGCTGTGGGATAAGGCTGGGCGGCAAACTTGAAGCGCTTTATGTTTCCTTTTATTACATCCTGATCCTGGGGCAGGTCCATTGAATCAACTGCAGTCAGGGATTGAAGATAGGAAAACTTCCTCCATCCCTGGGTTATCAGCAGCAGGTCAAGGTGATATCCGGTCTTCCTGTCGTCTGACAGGAAGTAGTAGTCCGGATTGTAGATCTTTCCCCTGATCTCCGGTGAAAGGTAAATTGAGCTGATGATGTTTGGTTCATCGATCATCCCTGAACTTCCGAAAACTGCATCATAAACTGAAAGAGAGTATTGTCCCTCCTGAAGGTCAATATCCCTGCTATTCATATTGATGGACAGTCTGACAGGATCCCTGCAGAGGTACTTTTTCCTGTCTGTTTCCAATTCCGAAGTAATGAATTTGTCCCTGTTAATAAATACAAGGCGTTCAGCTAAAGGAAGGTTATTTTTGTCCAAAAGTGTCAGGACCGCTATTACTGGCGGCAAGTCATAGGCTGGAATACTGAAGCTTGCCTGAGAAGCTGTCGGGATAAGCCTGTAATAGCAGGCATAGCCTCTTACAGATAACACGAACAGGCAGGTGTCAAAATGATTGGCATTTGTGTTAATTTTCACAAAGATCCTGTTATTTCCAGGCTTTGCCTGGATGGCCCAGCTGTTCTCCTGCCCGAGGGGAAGAGGATAGAGTCCTGTATACCCGGCCGGTTTTAGTATTTTAAGGAAATTCCCTGATTGAGCGGGCTCCAGCAGAAATTGCCCCATGCCATCATGCTCCGTTTTTAACGGGATTACCGTATTCCCCTGTGCATCAAGAATCACCCCTTCAATATCAACAGGAATACCTTTCTTATATTCAGCCTTGAATGCCACGGTGTTCAATTCCCTGTTCAGATAGTTTCCACCCTCGGGAAAGAAGCTGACAAATATACTATCGTTCAAGGGTACAGTGAAATTCATAGTTCTCGTATCATCCCATAACCTCAAGGTTATTTTCCCGCTTTTGTCATGCGGCAGTACAAAAGAGAAGGGGAAATCGGAAATGCCTGAACTGCTTCCTCCCCCCCTGGCAATGATCTCTTCCCCGGCAAGGAATTTGTACCTGAATCTTTTGCTGTCCGTTGGCTTGTTCAGCTCATCGAAGGCTTTTACAACAACCCTTACTGTGTCACCCGGCAGATAAGCCTCTTTGTTGAAATATGGAACAAGACGGTTTCCATTTTCAATTTTATCAAGCACCAATATCTTTCTCAGGAAAACATTGTCAGGATCAAAATTTTTCATCCAGCTGGAATAACCCACCAGGTAATAAACTCCATCCTCAATATTTTTATCGATCACAAGGTAACCTGCCGACTGTCCGTCGGTGATCAGGTTTTTTTCTTCATTCAGGAACACTCCTTTCCTGTTCGATATCGCAGTGTAAAATACCTGGCTCAGTCCCGAAGCTTCCAGCGAGGCTTTGTTTCGCACATAAGCCTTAAACCATAAAGTATCGCCGGGAGAATATACCTCACAGTCGCTTTGCAGGTAAACCAGCTCATTGGCATTTACCATGTTAAGCAGGTCCAATCCGGCAATGTTATGCAGGAATTGACCATGAAGGAGGATACTTGCATTATTGAGCAGGAGGAGCAACAGAATGGAGAAATTTACTGAAAAGCGGTTTTTCATTCATCCTGGTGTTAAAGTCATTTTATAAGGCAGCCTGTCTTTAACCTGAAGCAAGCGATCACAAGAAACTATGGACCCATACATCAAGGCATCTCAAATTTAACAATTTATATCCGATAAAGTTAAAAATATGCTATCTCTGGTTGCCAGGTGGCCTATTACTGAAACTCAATAATGATTTGTGGCCGCTTATTTATATCATAATACTTTTCCAGGCTTTGGAAGTATGTTGTCTGGTAGGAGTAATTATTTGGATAATAATGATTTTCCGGAGACAGGCTGAATCCATAATTTGACCAGGTACCAGATGCCCAGTTTTTCACTATTGTTGTAACGTCAAAATCCAGGGGCAAAGCGCTGCTGTTGGGAGCATACATTGTAACCTGTCCAGTATTTTGTATATACATATTATTCTCCCAAATGGAATAGGTAAGGGTAGATGGGTTCCAATTATTGGAAAAGGCACTTACCCTTATCTTCGGGGTAAACGAGAATTCACCTCGCAAGGCATATGCGTATAATCTTAGCGTGGCGGATGCAATATTACGCCCTGAAATTTGTGACTGTATGTCAAACTTGATTGCAGATGCAGCAATTGCATAATTATAACCCCCGGATATAAGCCAGAAATAGTCAACTCCAACACCAATTTCTGAATTAGAATACACCGTATTCTGGTAACTCGTGCCAAGATCAGATTTCAACATCCCATTGTCATATGACGCAAAAGCTGTTATCGATGATGGAGCCAATATTGTAAAGGTAATATCGACATATTGAGGGCTGTTTCCTGCATTTGTTGAGCTTATCGCAATCCGTGAGGTATATGTTCCCGGACCAAAATCACTTCCAAAAGGATTGGACATAGATACACTTACAGTAAGTGTTGCAGGAGCAGTTACTGAATTAACTGAAGCAAACAGCCATAAGGGAGTGCCGTCAGGAAAAGATCTTGAAAGCCCGCTAAGCGTTCCCCCGCCTGCATTGCTTATGCTTACTGTTTTTGAGGCAGGATCTGAGCCCCCTGAAGTTGCTGTAAAGTTCAGGCTCGTTGTGGAGAGTTGAATAAGCGGCGAAACTTCTGTATAAACTGCCTTTACACTCTTGTTTTTATTCATTGTTACCGCAACCGGGTTGGACGAGCCGGTCACGTCGCCTTCCCAATGAGAAAATTGAAAACCTGACGAAGGATTTGCTGCAAGTGAAACCGTAGATCCGGAGTTATACAGATTCTGGTTCGGCGACTTTGAGACGCTTCCTCCATTGGATGGTGAATTTACTATGGTAAGGGTGTACTGGCTCGTAACTTCTGAGTATACAGCCTTCACGCTCTTATTGCCGGTCATTGTAACTGTTGTTTGACCAGAGGTACCGCTCGCATCATCTTCCCACCTGGTAAACTTAAACCCTGATGCGGGATTTGCTGTAAGTTTTACAGATGCGCCCGGTTGATAAAATTCCAGGTCGGGCTCCCTGCTGACAGTTCCCCCATTTGCAGGAGAATTTGATACAGTTAAAGAATACTGCACCGTAGCCACCGAATAGATTGCCCTTACATTTTTATTTCCATTCATCGTGATCACAGCAGGATTCGACATCCCGGTAAGATCGCCTTCCCAGCGACTGAACTGGAAGCCAGTCGAAGGATTCGCCTTGAGGGAAACATCAGTTTCTGCAATGTATTCTTCCTGGTTGGGGGATTTAGTCACACTTCCACCGTTGGAAGGCGAATTCACAATCGTAAGTGTATATTGCAATTCTTCCTTATCACAGCTGCAAATGCTGCAGCAAATGCTGATAATAACAGGAACAAGGTAATGGAAACGTGAGTTTTTCATTTTACTGATTTTTTGGAATATCTTTCAATGGCACTTTCTGAAAGCCAGATCTCCCTGGCTTTGAATATTCAGTCAGCAGATTCAGAAAAAAAATAATGAGCAGTGTTTCCATGACTGTTGAGGTCGATGGTGATGTATGTAAGTTACGATAAAATTATACTGAAAGTCAAGTATAATACTAAATATTAAATGATTACGCGTAGACAGTTCCATAAAATAGCCCTCACCCTCGGTGAGGGCTATATTGAGCCGCAGCTGAAATAAAAGCTGAGGGGAATGGAGCATGGAGCATGGGGCGCAGAGCACCGGGCAAACCGAGTAAAGCCGAATTCATAATCTCTCTCCAGCTAATTTTATCCCAGTATTAAAAATAGCAGCTTGCTGCTCATCTGTGTCCTATTTGTGTCCATCTGTGGACAAAAAAAAC
>CAYSAH010000321.1:0-5022 GCA_964428945.1 uncultured Bacteroidaceae bacterium
ACCTTTGGGAACCATAACCACAGGAGCTCGCGGCAACGTACACCCGGCGAGGAGATCCGGCTCCCGGATTCGGTCAGGACCGTCTACCAGCTCATGCGCAAACAAGGTTATTTTGTAGTCAACAACGGACCGAAGAATGATTTTAACTTCCTGTGGCCGGATACAAGCAAACATGAGCTTGATAAGCTCGAAGGTCCCTATGGAAGCAGTGTATATTTTACCGACAAAGAAGAAGAGCTTTTATACGATATAAATAACCCCGGATGGACCCTCGAAGCTGATCTTTTTTCAAAGATCCCGGAAAATACCCCTTTCTTTTTGCAGATCCAGCTGAACGGCGGAAAAAGCAAGGGGAAATTTGAAGGGGAAACCGGAAGGAAAGGCATCCCCTACGATAATACCCTGGTGTTCACGGATACATCCGGCATCGCTGTTATGCCATATTACCCGGACATCCCCGTCACCCGACTTGAAATTGCCCACCACTATGATTGTATCCGGCAAACGGATGAAGAGGTGGGCCGGATCATTGACCTGCTAAAAAGCCAGGGATTGTACGAAAAAAGTATCATCTTCCTCTGGACCGATCATGGCATGAGGCTGCCCAGGCACAAGCAATGGCTTTACGAAGGCAGCATCCGGGTACCTTTTATTATGGCAGGTCCGGGCCTGGATAAAGGTTCGGTGAGGAATGACCTCGTGAGCGGTATCGATATCCCTGCAACGACACTCGCACTTTGCGGATACAAGATACCTGGGTGGATGGAAGGTAGGAACATGCTGGAGGAAGGATTCAGCAGGGAATACGTGGTCAGTGCCAGGGATCGCTGTGACTATACCATCGAAAAGGTCCGGGCAATAACAACAGACAATTATAAATACATCAGGAACTACCTGACAGACCGGCCATTTTCCCAGCCCCAATACAGGGATGATTTTCAATTTATGAAGGAGATGGGTGCATTTTATGAAACGGGGAAAATGAACAGTACCCAGGCCTTCATCTGGCAGGAAGAAAGAGTACCTGAAGAATTATATGACCTGCAAGAGGATCCTTACGAGATCAACAACCTGGCCAACGATCCAGGTCATCAACAGCAACTTGAGAAGCACAGGAAGCTGCTCGAAAACTGGATCAGTGAAACAGGCGACCAGGGCCAGGCAGCCGAGGCTGAATCCTCCCTGGCAGGAGCATATAAGCAATGGAGTTCCAGGGCTGTAAATCCTGAATACGCAATTTTTAAACAGACCGATTAAGTACACAGAAGATGCCATTATTAATACAAGACCAGCTAACAAGAATCAGATCCCTTGCCTTTGCATGCATGTTATGGCCGCTTATCTTTGCAAGCGGATCCCCGCTCCCGGAATCGCCGGAGTGGGACAATGTGAAGATCCTTCAATTGAACAAGGAGCGGCCGCATACCAGCATGATGGCGTATCCGGATATCAACACTGCACTCAGCTTTGAAAGAAATAACTCTGAATTCTTCAGGTCCCTGAATGGATCGTGGAAGTTCAGCTGGTCAGAGAATCCCGATCAACGCCCGCTTGATTTTTTCAAGCCCGGTTATGATGACTCTCACTGGAACGAGATCGAGGTGCCCTCGAACTGGGAATTGCAGGGCTATGGCACTCCTATTTATACGAACAGTACCTATCCATTCGATACAGCAAGCCTTAAAGCTCCCAAAGCATGGAATCCTGTCGGATCCTACCGGTATACCTTCGAAATTCCAGTCCAGTGGGACCAGCGGGAGGTATTCATAAATTTCGACGGTGTATCCTCTGCCTTCTATATCTGGGTCAATGGTGTGAAGGTCGGATACAGCCAGGACAGTAGGTCGCCAGCTGAATTTAACCTGACAAAATACCTGAAAGCGGGTAAAAATATACTTGCAGTGGAAGTATACCGTTGGAGCGACGGATCCTTCCTGGAGGACCAGGACTTCTGGAGGCTGAGTGGAATTTTCAGGGATGTATACCTCTGGAGCCGGCCGAAATCCTATATCCGGGATTTCAAGGTCACGTCGGGCCTGGACAACTCGTACACGCATGGAAGATTTAAATTGGAGGGTGAGGTCCTTTCCAGTCTTAAGGAAGAGCTGTCCATCACCTACCAGCTGATGGACCAGGACAGGAGGATCATTTTGAATGACAGTATAAGGATCTCCAGGTTCAAGGGCGAATCCGGGTTTGAAACAGCACTGCATGATCTTGAGAATATCACTGCATGGAATGCAGAAAATCCGGCATTGTACGACCTGCTCATCATATTAAGGAATAACAGGGGGCAATTGCTTGAGGTGATTCCCAGGAAAGTGGGCTTCAGGAAGGTTGAGATCGCAGGAGGAAAGATACTTGTCAACGGCCAGGCGATACTCTTCAAAGGAGTGAACCGGCACGAGCACGATCCCGTAACCGGCCATTATGTCACCAGGGAAAGCATGATCCGGGACATCCTTCTCATGAAGCAGAACAACATCAATGCAGTGCGAACTTCGCATTATCCAAATTCACCGGAATGGTATTCTCTTTGCGACGAATACGGGATCTACCTGATCGATGAAGGCAACATAGAAACTCACGGTTTCGGACATAACGGGGAAAATCTGCTTACCAACCATTCCAGCTGGACCGAAGCCTACCTGGAACGCATGAAAGGAATGGTACTGCGCGACCGGAACCATCCCTCCGTGGTGATCTGGTCCATGGGGAACGAGAGCGGGGAAGGACAAAATGTTACCTACTGCCGCGATTGGATAAAATCCACGGATCCCTCCAGGCCCTTCCTTTACGAAGGGACCACCAGGAAGAACGGAAAAAATTCAGCAGATATTTACTCCCGGATGTACTCTACCCCTGAAGAATGCATGGAGATCACGAAGAAGCATAGCGACATGCCCTTCCTGCTGGTCGAATATGCACATGCCATGGGAAACAGCTCCGGGAACATGAAGGAATACTGGGACATGGTGTACCAGGACAATAACTTCCAGGGAGGATTTGTCTGGGACTGGGTCGACCAGGGGATCAGGCAGGATGTTCCCGGTCCCTACCTGGCAAGTGCTTCGAAGGATTACTTTTTTGCCTATGGAGGATGGTGGGAAGACCGCAAGGGGATCAGGAATGACCGCAATTTTTGCATGAATGGGCTGCTTGCTGCGGATCGGTCACCTCATCCAGGCCTGAACGTTGTGAAATACTTTCATCGAAACATACACGTCGAAGCGGTTGATACCGAACAGTTATTGTTCAGCATAGTAAACTGGTACGATTTTACGAATACTAAAGAGATCGCCTCTGGTCGTTGGGACTTGCTTAAGGACGGTTATCCTGTTAAAAGTGGGGCAATCCCGGACCTGGATATACCTCCCCATTCCAGCCGCACAATTCAATTGGATCCTGATGAACTTCAGATCTTGGACGAGGCGGAATATACCCTGGTATTTTCCTTTGAGCTGAACAGGAAAACAAGCTTTGCCGAGGCGGGCCACGAAATTGCATGGGATCAGTTCACACTTCAGGAGAAGAAGGAGCAAGCCTTACCCCCGGTGGCTGCCTCGAAACAAATACGTACTGAAAAAAACGGACGTCTGCTCTATATTTCGGGCGAAGATTTTTCAATGCTGATTGATAAGATCGATGGCCAGATAAAAAAATACTATTTCAAAGACCAGATGATCATTGAGAACGGGCCGAAACCGGATTTCTGGCGCGCCCCGACCGACAATGATTTCGGTGCCGTTCTCAGCGGGAACAGGAAGCACCCGAACCTGAAGATCTGGGAGCATGCTGGGAACTGGATGAGTAATGCATGTGAGATACAGGAGCACGGGGATCGAATAGAAATATACGTGACAGGTACATTGCCGATGGTGCAAGCCGGGTATTCGATGAAATATATTGTATACGGAAATGGCACTGTGGATATTACCTGCGATTACAAGAGCGGCAATGAAGAACTGCCAATGATGCCCAGGTTCGGTACCGAGATGATCATCTGTCCCGGTTACGAATACATTGAATGGTCGGGATATGGACCCAATCCCACCTACTCCGATCGCATAGTTGAAAAGAGAGGGATCTTTAGCTCCAGCGTTGACCGGGAATGGGTAGATTACTCGAAGCCCCAGGAGAACGGGTATAAAACGGGGACACGCTGGTTTACGATCACCAATGAAAGCGGTACAGGCATTCGCATCAGTGGTCCCCAGCCCCTTGGAATGGCCGTTTCCCATTACAGCAAACAAGACATACAGACTGCAGAATATTCCTTTCAGCTAGTTCGTCATCCTGAGACCTACCTGAATGTCGACCTGATGCAAATGGGAGTGGGCGGCACCACCAGCTGGCTGATGGAGGCGTACCCGAGGAATGAGTACCAGCTGCCAAACAAAGACTATAGTTACAGTTACAGGATCGAACCGATCGATCGCTAAGTTGTTCCGAAAACAAAGAGCTATGAATTTAAGAGTATACGCAATAGTGCTTGCCCTTGGCCTTGGCTGCCAGGCATTTCCCCAGGAATATGCGTGGAACGGAAAGGCCGGTACTAGCGACTTTTTCGATGAAAATAACTGGGGCAGGGTTTCAGATGGCCAGGCTCCGGCCCAGGGAGCCATAGACGCCTCCAAACCGATCGATCTTACCCTGATCATTCATGGAATTGTTGATGCCGACGGGATCATCCAGTTTGGATCCGGTTCCCTGGAGATCAGCCAGGGTGAGCTCCATGCAACAGACATTACCGGGGGCGATGTGGTCCTGGGTGGCAAGGCCTACCTGACCATAAACGGGGCCGCCCCTGTTCTTGAGAACACGCATATTGATATTCAATCACCCCTGGCGTGGATCCGTACAAGCCAGGTCAACCCGGTCACCTTTCACGGGCAGAACCTGGATGCGATCACTTACAAGCAGTCAGGAGCAGCGTATCCCTCTACAATTCGAATCGACAATTACTACGCGAGTGGGGCCGTCGTCAGGCCTGTAGCAGAAATTTCGGAACCCATGGAACTA
>CAYSAH010000322.1:0-5014 GCA_964428945.1 uncultured Bacteroidaceae bacterium
AGATTTATAATTCATATCCAGAGCTATCTTACCCCGGATTTTTGGAGCATAAAGGATGCTTGAGGTCCAGTCGAGTTCCGGAGCCTTTCGATTGAAAGCATATCCGGCAATAAGGTTCCAACGATAGGCCACCTCTCGTGTTGGTCTGTGATCAAAACCGAAATTTTGCCCATAGATCCAGCCATCAACAGTGTTGAATGAAAGTGTTGAAGGATCTGCCAGTCCTCCATAAATAAATTTGGTACGTCGTGTCTTCGACTGAAAAGTTTTACCTGCAATAATATCCCTGGTTCTTACTTTTGGCTTTTTAACAACTGCCACAGAGTCTTTGTTAACCTTGTTGTTTGTGTTACCTATTCCAAGCACTGAATCGCGAACAGCGAGGGTTGTTTTCTCTTCAAAGGTCAAAGGAACAGGCCGAATTTCTTTCCAAAAAAGAGAATCGTTCATCACAGCATTGGGAGCAACCGAAAACTTTGTCCCTTCAACCTCTAGTTTGTTTTTATCAGGATCGGCTTTCTCAGTCTCCTTTTCCATCAATTTTGTCAGTTTTGCCATATCCCTGTCGTTGATCTCATCTTTGCTCAGGATCTCCTGTATTTTCTCCTGTTCTGCGGAAGGTTTAACTGCTTCCTGCTCATCAACAGGTTTATTTATTGGTTCAAAAAACGATTTTGGCAGATTTGGATTTAAGACGGTTTTCTTGTATTGCAATGAAGAAACATAGGTGACATCAGCATCAACACCAGCAATATCCACCGCTAGCTGGAGCTTGTGGCTTACAGGAAGCCAGGCATCAAGAATAACGTTGGCATATTGCTGTTGAAGGAGAAGTGTACCGGCAATCGTATTGACTGTAAGATCACTTGAATGAAGGCACCAAAGGTCTTCAACTATATACAGAAAGCCTGAACAGAGTTGCTGGCTTTTCCTTTTTGGAATTACTTTTATCTTATCGATCATGTAACTTCCCTGTAGAAAAGAACCTTCAAAATTAAAATTGTAATAATAGAACGCATTACGTGCAAGGGGAGATATAAATGATTCGATCTCTGGTTGGTACAAGCTGGCATTGATGTAATCCATCGGGTTGACATTGTTTGCATACCCGGGTATTGTGTTCTGAGAGGCTATGACCCTAAGATCATAACGGTCAGGAGCCCTGTAAGTAACTTCGTTGAGGGATTCCAGCATGTAAACCTGGTTCTCTTCCACCCTGATATCGCCGACCTCTATCCGTTTGGCGATCGCCCGTGGAAGCTTATCAAAATATGCCGTCCCCTTGATATATACATCGGAATCATAGGTGGAAACCTGGTTTAAATGGTAATTTGCGAGCCCGATGGCTTTGCGCATTACCCTGTAAGCAGGGTCTTCTCCGCTTGCACTGATCCTTACTTCAGGGATCATATAGGTTTGCGGAGGCATGAGCACCTGCATATCAATCATTATATCTGAGACAACGATCTTCTTTGCGACTTCTGTATACCCCAGGCTTCTGAAATAGATATTGTATTCACCCGCTGGTATTGGTAAAGAGAACATTCCAAGAGAATTGCTTGTTGTTCCACGTGTAAGTTCCTTTATGAAGATCGATGCATACGGGACCGGTTCACCATTCACATCCACAACTTTACCCTTTATACCCTGGCCATGGAGATTAACAGCAGATAGGATCAATATCGCCAGTACTGCGGCAGCAATTTGTTTTAGCATCCTTTATTTAGTAAAGCCCTAAATTAATATTTTCTGTATTAACGCAATTTTTTGAGTACAAATTATTTTAGCCATGCATCAGTATGAGGGAGGAAAATTTTACAAGGGACAACAGGCAGGCCTAATCAAGGCAGGGGAGAGATATACTCCCGGTTAGAACCCGAAATATCGTTTTGCATTACCGTAGCAGATATCCTGAACCAACTTTCCTACACGTTCCATGTCATCCGGCACCTCTCCGTTCTCTATGTCTGATCCAAACAAGTTGCACAAAATCCTTCTGAAATATTCATGTCTTGGGAAAGAAAGAAAGCTCCTGGAATCGGTAAGCATACCGACAAAATTACTCACCAGACCGAGCTGGGACAAAGTATTTAACTGGTTTTCCATACCGCGTTTCTGATCAAGGAACCACCAACCGGATCCAAATTGCATTTTCCCGGGTATCCTGCCATCATTGAAATTGTAGGCCATTGTTACCATAAGCTCGTTAGAGGCCGGGTTAAGGTTATAGACTATCGTTTTGGCAAGCTGGTCCAGTTTGTCAAGCCTGTCGAAGAATTTCGACATAGCACTTGCAATAGCAAAATCACCTATGGAATCAAATCCTGTATCCGGGCCAATCGCTGCATGCATCCTGCTGTTGTTGTTCCTGATCGCACCAATATGGAATTGCTGTGTCCATCCCTTTTCATGGTCCATAACAGCCAGTTCAACAAGCATTGCCGTTTTAAACTTCAAGACTTCCTGTGGTGTTATCTGCAGCTTATTCCTAATCTTTTCGAAAATGCTTTCAATTTCTTCGTGGCTGTATTCCTCATAATAGAATGTCTCGAGGCCGTGATCAGACAATCGGCATCCCATGTTTTGAAAGAAATCATGCCTGTGCATCAGGGCTTCAAGAAGGTCCATGAAATTCTTAATGGCGTGACCAGAAACAGCTTCCAGTCTGTCAAGGTAAGCATTGTATTCTTCTATATTTTCAACGGCCATAGCCCTGTCGGGACGCCATGTTGGCAATACCTTTATTTCAAAATTGTCCTCCTGTATCTTTTGGTGGTGTTCCAGTGTGTCGATCGGATCGTCTGTGGTACAAACCACCTCAACATTCATCTTGCGAAGCAGGTTCTTTACACTGTAATCGTCACTCTGAAGTAATCTCGATGTTTTTTCGAAGATTGCGGGTGCGCTTAAAGGATCCAGGAGTTCATCGATACCAAAATACCTCCTGAGCTCAAGATGGGTCCAGTGATAGAGAGGATTTCGCAATGTGGAAGGAACCGTTTCTGCCCATTTAATAAATTTCTCTTTTGCAGGAGCATTCCCGGAACAATATTTCTCATCAACCCCGCAGGCACGCATCGCTCTCCATTTGTAATGGTCACCCGCCAGCCAGATCTCGGAGATATTATTGAACTTCCTGTCATTTGCTATATCCGCAGGATTAAGATGACAATGGTAGTCAATGATCGGCATATCCTTTGCAAAGTTGTGGTAAAGCACTTGTGCTGCTTTGTTTTCTAATAGAAAATCCTTGTCCAGAAATGCTTTCATACGATCTTCATTTGATTTATGAATCACTAAGATAAATAGAATTTTCAGGGAATCACTTATTTGTCTTTTACGGAAATTTTTGCGTTGCCTGACAGGTTCCCATATCCCAGGGTCTAGTCTACAAACAACCTCATGATATGCCTGTCAAAAATATTCTCAGTTACTTGTTGTCCGACAATATTATGGTGTGTATTTATCATGGCAAGGTAATCCTGTCCCATTTCAGAAGCAACCTTGTAACCAACATGAATAAGCTGGCGGAACATCGGATCATAATCAGGATGTCCGGGTATGTGGCGCAGAGTATCAGCAAATTTTCTGCTGTCCCATCCTGAGACCTCTGACGGATCTGGAAGCATTTCAGCTTTAATATCAATTACAGTTGCATAGGGTCCACACAATTCCTGCATCCTCGAATATGCATTGGCATAGATCGTTTTAGCCATATCCAGGGCTTTTCCACCTGCCATTGCAAGACCAATTACCTCTTCCAGCCAGGTTGTTCCTGCAGTTTTTACATGTATCCCCTTATCATGTTTCTTAATAAGTTCCCCAATTATAGGGTATATCGAAAACTTGTCGCTTCCTGAATGTACACTCAATTTCAGATTAGCCGGCAGATCGAAATTTTTTACCAGGTAATCAATTACCATCAGATCCTGCTCAAACTCCTTCCTGAACAGCTGAATATTTCCAACATAATCGACTCCCTTATTAAAGCGGCCAGTAAATTTCGGTGCAATAGTCTGCACAGGGATCCCAAAATCAGCAGCCATTATCAGTATGAAAAACAATTCTACCGGCGTCTGTGCATCGGACACTTCATCCATCGAAATCTCAGCAACAAAATCGTCTGCAGATCGCTGGTCCCTTATATGCTGGTAGATAATTGCAGCTTCTTTTACAGGGGTATAAAATTTTGACACAATATTATTCAGAATACGATCATCAATCTGAAAGATATCCTTGATTCCAGGGATCTCCAATTCACCCTTGAAAGTATTTAGCTTCTTAAGAATGGCTTCGGCTTCAGAACGTTCAGCCTTTTTCCCAATATAGTCAGCAACATCTATGGTAAAGAAGTTGGAATTTCCAATGAAGGCGCTAACGTTACCCAGGTTGATATGGTCAGCATCAACATACCAACTACCCTTATAGCCCATTTCAGAAGTGGCTTCCCTGGCTTCTCGCCAGGTGTCCTTTGGATTGGAATGGACTATCTGGTGTTCCCTGTTGGATTTGTTCCATACAGGTACGATTGGAATTCCTTTTTCATTTGCCATTATAATGGCTTTCAACTGAGCTTTTCCTTGTTGTGCGAACCTGTCGCCGATCCCGAAGGAGTATTTTTCTATGCTTAACATCGATTTTGGTTTAACGTGTACGCACACAAAAATATGAATTTCTTTCGTTTCAATCAAAATTATTTATATTTTTGAGATCATAATTTGTTGTTTATATAACAATAAATATCATTAATACAGTTACATAGGAGATCTTCATGTCCAGGATCAGGATCAAGGATATAGCCCAGTTAGCAAATGTTTCAACAGGAACAGTTGACAGGGTTATTCATAACAGGTCCGGGGTATCAGAATCAACCAGGAAGAAGATTAATAAACTAATTGAAGAGTATGATTATCAGCCTGATATAAAAGCCGGCGCACTTGCATTGGGCCGGATATATAAATTTCTTGTTTGCATGCCAGAAGTCGTTAACGCACACGAATTTTGGAAATTTCCA
>CAYSAH010000323.1:0-4984 GCA_964428945.1 uncultured Bacteroidaceae bacterium
CCTGTCCCTTTTATTTTCCAGCATTCTTGTAGCCATAATGGCCGGAACATTACATCCAAATCCCATGATCATAGGGATAAACGACTTCCCGTGCAAACCGAAGATGTGCATCACCCGGTCCATTATAAAAGCTGTCCGTGCCATGTAACCGGTATCCTCCATCAGTGAAATAATAAAGAAGAGAATCAGAATATTTGGCAGGAAGACGATCACTCCCCCTACACCGCCAATCACCCCGTCAATTATTAAATCATGAAAGATCCCAAAGGGGATCAACCCGGAGAGGACCTTACCAAGCCAATCAACCCCTGCTTCGATCCAGTTCATCGGATACTTGCCCAGTGCGAATGTCGCCTGGAACATCCCAAAAAGAATAAAAAGGAAAATAAGGAATCCGAAGTATTTATGAGTCAGCACCCTGTCAATTCGCTTGGACTGTGAAAGGGCATCATCCTTTTTTCCCTTTTTATAGGTCTCTTTTAATGCCCCTGCTATGAACGCATACCTTGCATTGGAGATGAGTGTCTGGGTATCGTCCTTATACAGTGCCTCAAGCCGGTTGATCTCATCATTTACAACAATCCGTATATCTTCAAACTCTTCGTAATCTGCCAGGTTGTGCAAACAATAGTCGTCTCTTTCAAGCAGGCGTATTGCATAATACCTCAGATGCTGACCTGCAAGTCTCCCCTCCAGAACTCCAAGATCTCTTTCAATACGGTTGATGGATTGTTCCAGTTCCTCACCATAATTTATATGAATATGCCTGGTAACAGTCTCGCGTTCCTCGAATACTTCAATGATGCGGTTGAGTAACCTGTATACGCCCTTTCCATGATTTCCGATAGTTGGAACAAGCGGGATACCGATCAGACGACCCAGCATATTGATATCCAACCTGTCTCCACGAGCTGTGTGCTCATCATACATGTTCAGCGCAATGATCACCCTTACTCCCATATCGATCAACTGGGTAGTAAGGTAAAGGTGCCTCTCGGGATTTCCTGCATCAACAACATTTACAACGATGTCGGGTTTTCCTTTATTCAGAAAATCCCTAACTACAACTTCCTCTTCGGTATAGGCTGAAAGCGAATAGGTACCCGGAAGATCGGTAAACGTAACATCATAGCCATTGTAGGAAAAGGTGGTTTCCTTCGACCCAACAGTAACCCCTGAATAATTTCCGACACGCTCATTGGACCTTGAAAGCCTGTTATAAATGGTTGTTTTACCGCTATTAGGATTTCCGACCAGGGCCACCCTGATCTTTTTACCGGCTGGTTTCCTGTCAGGGGCCTCAACAGAATCCTTATAAATTGGCTGAAAGGGACTGGATGACATTTCAACTTCTGCCTGTGATACAGAAACATCTATGAGCATCGATTCGTTTCGCCTCAAAGAAACCGTACCCGACATGATGCGGTATTCAACCGGCCCTTTGAACGGAGTGGATTTAATAACCGAAACCGGCTGACCTTTGACGAATCCCATTTCGGTAATTCGTTTTCTAAAGTTGCCCGAACCGTGGATTTGAATTATAACCGCGGAATCACCGGCCTGAAGATCATTAAGAGTCAATTCTGTTTTCTCCCTTTGAAAATATACCCAAGTGATTCTACCTTCTTTTTAATCTCCGACTCCGGGACCGTTCCAGCTGCGATCCTAAGCTCATTGTGTGCAGGATCCGCAAAAATTTCACCTTTTTCATCAAGCGACCTGATCCCGTTTTCAACCGTTGCTTTGCAGTGGTTACAGGTCATTCCTTCGACAGTGTATACTTGTATCGTTTTCATATTTGAAAATTCATTTGACTTTTGAACTATAGATTTACGACTTAAATATTTCTGAATATATCCGTTAATAATCAGAAGAATAAGTACTATTCCTGAAATGGTTTTAAGCAGACTGTTGTGGTGATGGCCTGCTCCATGACTGAATTCCGGAATGGAATTCATGATCCAGCCCCTGGGTATGAATTCGTTCACGATCGTACCAAATAACAGGGCCCCCCCGATAATACTCAGCAGGTAGAGCCAGAATGTCCTCTTTCCCATTGTGTTGCTTATCACAGCCATGGTAGCAGCATTGGTTGCCGGCCCTGCCATCAGAAATACTATTGCTGCTCCGGGAGATAATCCCTTCATCAACAAAACTGCGGCAATAGGTATCGATCCTGTAGCACATACATAAAGTGGAATCGAAGCAACAAGAATAAGCAGCATCGAAAGGTATTCATTGGAGACAGTTTCAACAAAGAACTCATCAGGGATCAATACCGAAAGTAAAGCTGCAATCAGGAACCCTATGATCAGCCATTTACTGATATCCTGCAACATTTCCACAAAACCGTATCTCAGCATCTCGCGGAACGACCGGTCGCCATTTTCATCATCGTTGTTTCCCAATTGTTCAGCAGAACTTATGCTTCCACCAAGATAATTGGTAAGCGTTCCTCCAAGGACCCCGGAAAACAATGCAATTAAGGGCCTGAGGATCGCCAGTGGCAAACCCAGCATCGCGTAAGTGGCGATCATTGAATCAACTCCTGTTTGAGGTGTCGATACAAGAAAAGAAACTGTTGATCCGCGAGAGGCCCCATTCTTGAAAAAACTTATTCCGGTAGGTAGCACACCGCAGGAGCATAAAGGCATAGGTACCCCAAGAATCGCTGCATTTAAAACCGACCTGAAATCAGATCCTCCAATGTATTTCCTGATCAGCCTTTTTGGAAAAAAGACTTTTAGAATTCCGGCAAATAAAAAACCTATCAGAAGATACGGAGACATCTCTTCCAATAATACAATCAACTCCTTAAAAAATAAAATTAAATAGTCCGCAAGCATCTCTTTCGTCCCATAAATTATAATGGCAACAAAGATATTAGAATCAATCTAAATAAATTGATTTTCAAGCGGGAAAATGTACGCTGATCAATTAATTTAACAATGTTTCTCCACTTAGAAGAACAATCATAATAGCAGGCAGGTTTGTTTTAAATTGCTGCAATGCGACAATGCTTTGGCAGATTAATAATTAATTAGTGTGAATTCTGCCCATCTTTTATCAAATTTGTTGATCGAACTCAGCATAAATATCATGAAAAAAATATTCTCTCTGCTTTGGATCCTGCTATTTTCGGCTTGCCTCACGGCACAAAACAAGGATTATGAACTAAATTCAATAAGTTTCAGATCACCCTTAACTGCAATAGATATTTCGCCCGATGGCGCCTGGATCCTTGTTGGTTCAGAAGATGGCACATTGACGATCCTGAATGCTCAAACGCTTAGGGAAAAACTGGAGTTTGAAGCTGTGAGCCAGTCTGCTGTTTACGACATTGAAATGAGTCCAAAAATGGATGTAATCTTTCTTGCTGCCGGAAGCAGGATAATGTTGTATGATACAACAGGAATTCACATTACAAACTGGCCGCACCATAAAAATACCATGTGGAGCATGGATATCAGTAGGGACGGAGCCTTTATCGTGAGCACTGAAGTAAATAAAACATTTCAGCTTAGCAATGTATATGAAGGAAGGATCGAGGCAGGTATGCGCGGACATGATGATATAACCCTTGCTGTGGCATTCAGCCCTGATGGGAAGCAGATCGCCAGCGGATCGAATGATAAAAAGGTTTTCCTATGGGATCTTGCCAGCAAAGAGATAATTGGCGAATTCCAGGGACATTCGGACAATATTTACGATGTTGCCTTCAGTCCCGATGGAAAACTTATTGCTGCCTGTTCAAAGGACAGGACTGTAAGGATATGGAATATCGAAGAGAATAAACTGCTCCATATTCTTAAGGGACACCAGGATATGGTTTTGGAGATCGAATTCAGCCCCGATGGCAATTATCTTCTGAGTGCGTCAACTGACCAGTCAATTAATCTGTGGGAGGTCGCTTCGGGTGAGAGATTATACGCCTATCTTGAAAATGAAGCCGGGCTGTCGGATATCGAATTCTTTCCCGATGGCAAAACATTCCTGAGTGCAGGAGTAGATGGTAAACTTAAATTATGGGAGATCAATCCTGAAATATTTGTCCTTAAATATTTTCCGGAGGAATATAATAAGGAATTAAATGAGAATCCCCTGTTTGCTCCACGGGAAAAAGGAGAAAAAAAGGCAGATTACGATCTCCGCATGGAAAAAGCCGCCACCGAAAAAGCGATTCTCATCGAAAAGTACTACGCGAAATACCTGAAACAATAAAGCGAAGGTGTCAGAAAACATCCTCGACCAAATATAAATTCTCATCTTTCTGAGCTAAATTTGGGGATGGTTTTCTTTCGATTTTCATATAATACCAAACTGCGTTATCGTCTTATAAAAAAACGAGATACCTATAATTACCTGATCAGGTAATTAAGAAGTTTCAGCTCCTGTATAGCTATTTTCCTGCACCAACTTCTTCCCTGCCAGCTGCTAATCAGTTTTCAAATTGTTCATTTCAAAATAAAGGAAATCATGGAACTTCCATATGCTGAACCCTATAAGATAAAGACCGTAGAGCCGATTCACTTAAGCAATCATGAACAACGCCGGCAGTGGATCAGACAATCCAAATTTAACCTGTTCAACCTGAAAAGCGACCAGGTATTTATTGACCTCCTGACCGATTCGGGAACCGGGTCCATGAGCCAGGAACAATGGAGTGCAATAATGAGCGGGGATGAATCATATGCAGGCAGCCGTTCATTTTATGATTTGAAAAACACTGTTACAGAATTATGCGGATTCAAATATGTTCTCCCCACACACCAGGGCAGGGCTGCCGAAAATGTCCTGTTTTCTGCAACGGTCAAAGAAGGTGATATTGTTCCCGGAAATGCGCATTTTGATACAACGAAAGGACATATAGAATTCCGTCATGCCCAGGCTCTCGACTGTACGATCGATGAGGCCTCGGACACCTCTGTTTACCATCCTTTCAAAGGCAACCTGGATCTTGGGAAATTAGAAAATGTATTAAAGG
>CAYSAH010000324.1:0-1410 GCA_964428945.1 uncultured Bacteroidaceae bacterium
TAATAACTCCGGTTTTTTTATTTGTTTATCACAAAAAATAGTAATTTAGTCAATTAAAAAGATACATTAGTCATCAAATAAATTTCTTTTAAATAAATTCAAAATAAGTTGCTCTTAGCAGGCAGAAATATAAAGGCAGTGCTCCTCTTTTTATTTGGGTGGGTAATGCTGTCAAATGCTCAGGAGTCTCATGAGGCAGTACTTATCAACTCAACGAATGGTCTGTCAAACAATAATATCAATAAAATCTTCCAGGATTCCAGAGGCTTTCTCTGGTTCGGTACGAATGATGGATTAAATCGCTTCGATGGTTATGAATATATTGTTTTTCGTCAGGATATTTATAACTCGTTAAGTATTGCCTCCGGGAAGGTTAATGCTATTACGGAGGATGGCAGTCAAAATATCTGGGTTGGAACAGACAAGGGGATAAGTAAATTTGAAAAAAGAGGGAATAAGTTCATTAATATATCTTTCTTCTATCAAAATAATGGACTGTCAAACAATGAAACTTATGATCTTTTGTTTCTGAATGACTCAACCCTATTTTGTCTTCTTGAAAATCAGTTGATTAAATTCAACCCTGTAAATGAAAGATTTACCTCATATCCTGTTTCACAGTCAGATAGTCTGGGTGGAGGATTCAGGAGGAAAGGACTTTATTATGATAAGTATCATGATGTGCTGCTGATTGGATCTGAGAATGGTCTTAAGTACCTGGACATAGAAGCTGGGGAGATACGTTCTACCTCTCTTCAAACAGCAAATATTTATGATATATACCTGGATAATAAGGAAAATCTTTGGTTGTGTTCGAATATCGGTCTTTCAAGATGTTTATGGCCAAAGGATTCTACCTTGCCCTCGGGTTGTGAACAGGTATTAAGCGAAATATCTGTTCGGGGAATTACCCGGGTGACAAATGACAGACTCTTACTAATTACACGAAATACTACTTTGCTTTTTGATCAGAATACAGGTGAGGTGATTAGCGATGAATTTATTACGCTTCAGGGTTCTTCAAAACCAGCCTCCATAAGATCAGTATATCTTGACAGGTCAAAAAATCTTTGGATAGGCACTACTTCAGGGCTCTGTTACACTGACCTGAAACCATTGAATTTTTCTTTTTTGAACAGCAAGTCAACTGTTTTTCCACTGGATAGTGATATGATCTCATGCATATTTCCTTCAGATAATAAACTGTATTTGGGCTCTTGGCGTGGAGGTTTCCAGGTACTTGATCTGATTAGTGGAAAGAAAACCTTCTATTCCATTAATGATCCTGATATGCACTTCCCGGAAAGAGGAGTGAATTTAATATTTAAGGATATGACAAATCGGCTTTGGGTCCTGTCTGAGGAAATGTATCTGTTTAAGGAGGAAAATAATACGTTTAGTAAAATTCAT
>CAYSAH010000324.1:1420-4980 GCA_964428945.1 uncultured Bacteroidaceae bacterium
AAGATCTAAAGGGATCCAGGATATATGATATCGCAGAGCCATGGGAAGGATATTTTGCGGTTGGGCACTCTTCTGGAATATACTTTATCGATGAAAAAAATGACAGTTTTCTTGATCTGAAATCAATTACTATAGATTCAGTTGAGATTCCACTTATTAATGTTACTTCATTAGAATATATTGATGGCTATTTGTGGGTGGGAACCGCTACTGGAATTTTTAAGTTCAGTCTAACTGGTAAGCCTAATTATTATTATCCGGTTGAAGGTGGCAGTGGGTTAGTAGACAGGATTTTGACGCTGAAAATAGACTCACGGAAACGCATATGGGCAGGAACACCATCGGGTCTGTTTCTGCTAAATGAAAAGGAAGGAATTTTTCTCGGCTACTCGGTTCATTTTGGATTTGCAAATGATTTCATTTATTCAATTGAAGAGGACAGGAATGGACTATTTTGGATAGGTACAAACAAAGGCATAATTAATTTTGATCCGGAGACCAAGAATGTAAGGAATTATGGCGTTCAGCATGGTTTGTCATGTATGGAATTTAATCTGAATGCTTCCTATTATGCAAGTGATGGTATCATGTACTTTGGAAGTATAAGCGGGCTCAACTATTTCAATCCCGACAGTATTCTCAGCAAAGCTGCTATTCCACTTACCGAGATTACAGGGCTTAGACATTTTACTCATAATGATCACTACTACCTGCCTGTCCTGCCGCAGGAATTGTCGATAAGGGATAATGAATCCATTCAACTTTACTTTTCACTCCTTGATTTTGGTGACCCTTTATATGAATCATTTAAATACAGGCTTACAGGACCAAAAGAAAAGGGGATTTGGCACACGATTGGGAACCAGAATAACATTATCCTTTCGGGACTCGAACACGGTAAATATACATTTGAAGTGCTTGGCTCAAACAGTGACGGTAAGTGGAGTACAGAACCTTCAAAGGTTGATATTAGTGTGATCGCTCCATTATATAGAAGACGTACATTTATTGGATTTATGTCTGCGCCTATTATATTTTTAGCATATTTTCTATTTGAATACAGGACAAAAACACTGAGAAAAAGCAACAGGGCACTAAGAGAAAAAGAGATCGCCGCTAAGGAGGTTCTTAAACAAAAAAATTTATTGAGCAGGAGAAATAAAAATATTGAAGACAGCCTGATGTATGCCCAGAGAATACAGTATGCTATGTTCACAAGTGAGTCGGAAATAAAGAAAATGTTTCCGGAGCTGTTTATAATTCAGAAGCCTAAGGATATAGTCAGTGGAGATTTTTACTGGGCAAAAAAGATAGGTAAGCTCATTTTCCTTGCTGCTGCTGATTGTACGGGGCATGGTGTACCTGGTGCTTTTATGTCACTTATCGGATTGGAGTTTTTCAGACAGATTATTGAAAACCAGGGTGTTCACAAACCTTCATTGATCCTGAATGAGATCAATAGGAATTTTGACCTGATCTTTGATAATATGAATGAGTTGGCCCTTCGTGATGGCATGGACCTTACATTCTGCGTAATTGATACAGAAACGAATACGCTGCAGTTTTCCGGGGCCTTCAATCCCCTTTATATCATAAGGAACGGAGAGATCATCGAGATAAAGGGCGACAAAAACCTGCTCGGACCTGATTTGGGTTTTGGAAGAAAACAATTCACTAATCATGTGATAGAACTTGAGAAGGATGATGTATTGTATTTATTTTCAGATGGATTTGCAGATCAGTTCGGCGGGCCTGAAGGGAAAAAATTCATGTATCGCAGGTTCAGACATTTGTTGCTCTCGATCTTTGATCAACCAATGTCGGTTCAAAAGCAAATCCTTGAAAATAGTTTTACTGATTGGAGAGGGGTACATGAACAAGTCGATGATGTACTCATTATCGGGGTAAAACCTATATTGGCAATTTAAATTTATTATTTGATCAGCAGCCTGGAAATTCTTTCAATAAGATCTTCAACCTGGAAAGGCTTACTTAAATAATCATCCGCCCCGGCAGCCAGACAATTATCCCTGTCTCCGGATAATGCATTGGCAGTTATTGCAATTATTGGAATTCGCTTTTCACTTGTAGCTTCAATTTCACGCATCTTCTTTGTTGCAGTTATACCATCCATTACAGGCATCTGAATATCCATTAAAATGGCATCGTATTTTTTGGTTCCGAACATATCCAGGGCCTCTTTTCCATTGTTTGCGACATCAATAGATCCAACAAGCTTTTCTAAGGTCAGCAATACAATCTTTTGATTGATGATATTATCTTCAACCAATAAAACTATTGCGTCTTTAAGTGATTTCTTAGCTTCTGTTCTTAAATTTAATATATCAGCTTGAACCTTTTCGCTTTTCCGGGTAAGATCTTTTGAGAAATCCTGGTAGAAGTAAATTGAATGGCTGTTATTTTCAACTTCAATCTCTGGCTTACTCCCGGTCAATAACAATAGCCTGCATGCAATTGAAAAATGGCTTGATTGTACATCATCTTTTTTTGTATGACTCAATAAAGCTGACTCAAGCTGCCTGATGTTTGAAGACTCAAATTCAATACTAAACTTAACACCGTACATATTCTGTGTCTCATAGTCAACAGATACATTAAAAGTCAGATCAGTATTAGTCAAATCAAAATCAGCAATTCCTTTAACCATATTTATGAGTACGGATCTTAGCAGGCTTGGATCTCCTATTATATTGTAATCCAGAATATTCCCTTTGACAATTTGAGCCCGGATTGATAATTTATTATCTGAATTCAGAATATCGGCTGTGTCAATAAGAGCCTCGTTAAGATTGAAGCTTTGAATACTTTGCTTAAAATCAATAATATTTGGAGTGGCAATTTCAACAAGTTCATTTACATCGTTGATCAGTTCTATAGTTGATATTTTAAGGGTATCAAGAAGTCCTTTCTGAGCAGTACTCATCCTTTCATCGTGCACAAGATTGTTTATAAGTGTTATATTGCTTAGGGATGTTCTGAGTTTATGTGAAAGTTTTCCTATAAATTCATCTCTCTGACCTATTTCAGATTCATAATAAACTACTTTTTCGATTTGCTCCTGTATTCTTTGCTGAATAATATTTCTGATAACAATAGCAGTTGTCAGCATGATTATATATGCTAACAGGTATAAAACAAGATTCAGGTAGTTCAGGCTGGTAAATTCAGGATCAGGGGAAATGAAATTACCAATCACAATACCTAAAAGTATAACTAAATTAATAATTATAGCATTTCTGGTAATGACCATAACACTGGCAACAGGAATCAGCATGAAGAAAATCAAAACTGAAGAGGATAGTTCAGGTTCAAAGAAATACAGGGATAAACCTGTAAAAGCTGATATAATCAGGCCAATATGCCCGGAAATATTCGGATATTTATGAGGCGGAAATACAAGTGCTGAAATGGTAAAAACTGCTAATGCGCCGAAAGTAAGTATAACCAGGAGCAACATCCCAAAGATCAGTCCAATAATTCCGGATAAAAGAAACAGTGACAGGATTATTAAATTCGAAATATTCGAGTTTTTTATTCTT
>CAYSAH010000325.1:0-4978 GCA_964428945.1 uncultured Bacteroidaceae bacterium
TTATAGGCAGTGGAAGTGGTTACGGTAATAAAGGTGGTTGGCAGAATGTGATATTAGGAGATCGGGCTGGATACGGAAATGTACATGGCCACAATAATATCTTAATCGGATGGCGAGCCGGGTATAACAACAAAGATGGGCAGGACAATATTTTTATTGGCACAAATGCCGGGTATTATTCAGAAACCGCACTCCAGGATGTTTTCATAGGAAAAAGAGCCGGGTTTAAAAATATCAGTGGTCAGGGGAATCTTTTTGTCGGTAGCTCAGCCGGAGAGTCAAACACGATTGGTAACAATAATGTTTTCCTTGGGGCCTTATCGGGTTGGGCCAATGACAGTGGGCGAAATAATACATTTGTTGGATATTATTCAGGTGTAAACAACACCATAGGGGAGGAAAATGTAATCCTTGGATATGCAGCAGGTCTTATGAGTAACACGGGAAGAAGGAATGTATTCCTTGGAAGCTACGCAGGTTATTTGAATAAGGAGGGACACGCAAATGTATTCCTTGGAAGCTATGCAGGTTACCGTTCACTTGAATCGAACAGACTTTACATAGATAACACCGGCTTTGGACCGGATAGTGCCCTGGTCTACGGGGAGTTCGAAAACAGGGTATTAAGGTTTAACGGGCAGGTAGGTATTGGTACCTATCCTGATAACGATAATACATTATCAGTTTATAATCAAAACGGTACTGGAAAGATAGCCCTGAAAGGCGCCGGTAATGGTGCTGATTTTGCTTCATTGAGTTTTGAATCATCCGGGCAATCAATTGATAAGTCATATATACTTGTTCGTTCTATTAACAATAGGTTCATTATTATGTATAAGGATAATGATCAGTACAAAGCAAGGTTGGCATTTGATTCAACAGGAAACGTCTCCATTAATCACTGGGAAAAGGCAACTGAGCAGCTGGATGTGAATGGCAATGCCCGCTTCCGGGCTGTTGGATCCGCAGCTTCTGCCAACGATCTCCGGATAACAGGTGATGGTACACTGACTACCAGCACTTCTGATGCCAGGCTTAAAACCAACCTGGAATCAATGGAAAACGCACTTTCAAAAGTACTTCAGATGCATGCATATACCTTTAACTGGAAATCCGATCCTTATGGAAAAAGGGATGTAGGTTTCCTTGCCCAGGATATGGAGGAAATACTCCCGGAAGCAGTTTTTGAAAACAAAACCGATGGATACCTTGGCATCAACTATTCACGGCTGCCGGTTCTTCTTGTGGAAGCTGTAAAGGAGCAGCAGCAACTTATCGAATCGAAAGATGCAGAAATTAAAAATTTGAAGGATCGGCTTGAGCGGCTGGAAAAGTTTATAGGGTTGCAGCAATAGCCTTAAAAGTATTATTTTCCTTCTTGTTTCAGGCTGTTTAGCCCGCTTAGCCTGCTCAGCTCATCAACTGCTGCCTTCAGCTTTATAATCTCGCTGTTTTCATTTTCAAGACGGGCGATCCGCAGGTTCTGCTGTTCGATCATGGCCTGTTGCTCTTTCACTGCCTGGAGCAGTACAACGGTCATCTTCGAATAATCGACAGATTTGTACCCCTTTTCATCTGTATTCACCATTTCAGGAAATACTTCTTCCAGCTCCTGTGCTATGAACCCGATCTGCCGTGTATCACTGAAGTCCATTCCGGGATTTTCGTCCCTTCTCCAGTTATAATAAACACTTCTGATCCTTGACAAACCCGGAAGAACATTATCAAGGGAAAGGATATCGGTTTTAAACCTGGCATCGGAAATTGTAGCCCAGCCTCCTGTTGAGGCTCCGGCTCCCTGGACATATAACATATAACCTGGATTGGCAGTATTGCCAATGGTAACTTTCTTCGCAAAATAATTATAGGTTCCTCCGAATCCCCAGCTGTAATAGGTTCCGTTGAACCAGAGGGCTTCAGTTCCACCCACCCATATCACCGCCCCTGAATTTGGAAAACTGATTGAATTCCTAATATCCACATTGGCATTCAACCTCAGGTAATCTGATGAGAAATCGCCGTAGACCAGGGCACTGCCGCTATTTACCCCGCTGTTTTCAATATACAGCTTATTGGATGTCGTCGTTTCAGAGGAACCTGCATTCGGACCAATGAAAACGTTACTGTATCCTGATGTGAGTGAAGCCCCGGAAAAAGCTCCGAGCAACACATTGTCGTCCCCGCTTGTCATTGCCGCACCTGAACTTCCGCCCAGCATGAGGTTGCCTATGCCATTGGTATTCGCATAACCTGCCAGCCAGCCAATATAAGTATTGTAAACACCCGATATATTTCCCTGGCCAGCTCCGATGCCTGAAAATACGTTCCAGTAGCCTGTCTGGTTATTTCTTCCTGCATCCCTGCCCAGGAAGGTGTTGGAATAGCCTGTTGTATTCGACCGGCCTGCATTCGTCCCAACAAAGGTGTTGGCCGGACCAGTTGTAGTTGAATAGCCTGCTTCGTAGCCTATAAAAGTATTTTCAAAACCTGTACTGTTGGTAAAACCCGAGCGGGTCCCAAGAAATACATTATAATTTGCAGTAGTGCTGCTGTATCCAGATTGAGTTCCAATATAGATGTTATTGTTCCCTGTGGAATTTGAAAAACCACTCTGGTATCCCTGGAATACATTGTTGGTTCCTGAAGTGTTTGTGAGACCTGCAAAATTGCCGAGGAAAACATTATCGTTTCCAGTGCTGAGCCTGTAACCGCTGAAAGTCCCGATAACCACGTTATTCTGACCTCCCGTTGTTGCAGCAGGAAATTGATTCCCTGCACCGGCTGCAGCTCCAATAAAAACATTATAATTCCCGTTCAGGAAATTGTTTCCTGCCAGGGTACCCAGGTATGTGTTTGCTGCACCTGCACTGAAATTCTGGCCTGCCCCGTTTCCCACAATGGTATTAGCAGTTCCTGAATTGTTACCACTACCTGCCTGGTTACCAATAAATGTGTTTGCATCACCAGTGAAGTGGCCTTGACCGGCCTGGTAACCAATAAAGGAATTGTTGTTTCCAGTCGTATTGTTCAATCCTGCCTGGTAACCAATGAAATTGTTATACAATCCACCAGAAATACCATTGCCTGCCTGGTGACCAATGAAATAATTGTCGGGAGTAAGGTCAAGGAATTTGGTGGCTGGTCCCTTGAATGAATTATACCCGCCAACTGCGAAACCACCTTTCTGTCCTTTAGCCGGGGTTTCATTTACATAAACCCTCACACTGTCGTGGGTTACCCGAAAGTATTCGTAGCCCGGAGCCTTGTTCGAATTGTATCCTCCCACTGCAAAACCGCCTTTGATACCTTTGGCCGAGGGACCAGCATCAACATAAATTCTAACGCTGTCGGGGGTAACCCTCAGGTATTCGTTGGTAGTACCCTTGAATGAATTGTATCCTCCAACGGCAAAGCCTCCCTTTGTCCCTTTACCTGGAGTATCTTCCACATAAACCCTCACACCTTCGTTGTAAACGGCAAAGACAGTCTGTCCATCCTTTCGTTTTACCTCGAACAGCGGTTCCTCGGGAACCAGGCCGTAGCCCATAACCGAAAGGCGGCTCGACGTTGCTGATGTTCCTATACCAACATTCCCTGCAAGGAAATAAAGGGAGTCTGCATCTTTCTGCCATACATTCGCTAGGGAGGAGAGATCGGCCGATTTTCCCCCGCCTGCATCGGTCACAGTGAGTGTGCTCCCGCTAAAACTTACCGCACTGTTAAGCTCATTTGCCGAACTGACATCTGGGAGAGTGACCCCGGTACCTCCTGATATCGATAAATTCGACCCGGAAAGGCTAAGGTTCTGGATCTCGTTGGTGACACTTGCATCGGGAAGCGTAATATTGTTCCCCGAACTGATCGCTATTGTCGAGCCTGTAAGACTAAGTGTTTGCAATTCATTCGTTGAACTGGCATCAGGAAGTGTAATTCCGCTTCCTCCTGTTATGCCCAGGTTGGCTCCTGAAAGCGTAAGATTCTGGATCTCATTACTTGCACTTGCATCGGGCAGCGTAACACTGTTACCCGAACTGATCGTAAGGCTGCTTCCGCTCAGGCTGAGTGCCTGTAATTCGTTGGTGGCACTTGCATCGGGCAGGGTGATCCCTGTTCCTCCGGAAATTTCCAAACTGGCTCCTGAGAGCGAAAGTGACTGAAGTTCATTTGTCGGATCGGCATCCAGGTCAAGCTGGTCGGTGGGTAAGGTAACAGTGTTTCCGTCGGAAATACTAATCTGGTTGCCGCTGATCGACAGGGTCTGCAGTTCGTTGGAGGGATCTGCATCAGAGTCGTCTTTATTCAATACTTCCCTGGCAACAAGGGCCATCGGAACAGAAAGCAGCTGACTGCTTCCCATATCCTTAAACCCGTTTCCGGCATTTATCTGAAGGTGGAGAAAGTAGTTCCCCGAACTCCAGTCAAGCTGATCGAAAGAAGCCAGTGTTCCCCCGGTTTGAAGGGCTGAAGCATCACCGATCTTCAGGCTGAACATTCCGAGTTCGTTCGTGATTGCGGCATGTTGTTCCTCCCAGACCAGGATTCCTGAAGCGCTGCCCGCTAAAAATCCAATTTTTACGGTGATATCCATGTTGGAAAGGGGATCCCCTGCAGCGTCCCTGGCAACGGCCTGGTAATTGAACATTCCAGGTACCTGGGAAAAAGCTGTTTGAATGCCCGTATACAGCAAAACGGCACAAAAAAGAAAAGCTGACTTTTTCATACGCATAGTATTATGAATAAAAACATTGAAAAGGGAAATTTTTCCTTCCTGGCTCTTAAAACGGAGGGGTGCCGTCGCTTGCAGAACCTGTATTGAAGTTTTATGTACTAAAATACACTTAGGTGGAATAACTCAAAGGTATGTATATCTTTGATAATCTTTAAGCTTGGTGCAAAATAATTATTGAGTCTTCATTTGATATCTGAAAGGACTGAAACAGGTGTAAAACCCAATAGGCATTTACATTCAGTTCTTAAA
>CAYSAH010000326.1:0-207 GCA_964428945.1 uncultured Bacteroidaceae bacterium
TCATAAGCAAAATCCAGGACAGTTGCATTCTCCGGGAATTTTTTCAGGTCACCATTTGGTGTAAAAACAAATATCTCTTTGCTGAACTGACTTAGCTTCAAATCGTCAATCAGGTTTGCTGACTCCTCAGCATCCGGGTTATCCAATGCTTCCCTTACCTTCCCAAGCCATTCGTCAACACCTGCCTGCCCTTTGATCCCCTTATAT
>CAYSAH010000326.1:217-4923 GCA_964428945.1 uncultured Bacteroidaceae bacterium
GTGTGCTGCAAGCCCTTTCTCGGCTATTTCGTTCATGCGTTTTGTCCTGATCTGAACTTCAACCCACTCGCCGCCGGGGATTACAACGGTTGTGTGAAGTGATTCATAACCATTTGATTTTGGGACGGAGATCCAGTCTCTCATTCTATTGGGATTAGGCTGATAAATATCGGTTACAATGGAATAGGCCCGCCAGCAATCGCTTTTTTCCCTTTTTGGTATGCTGTCAAGGATGATTCTGATTGCAAATTTATCGTATACCTCTTCAAATTCAACATTTTGCTTTTGCATCTTTCTCCATATCGAGGAGATTGATTTTGGTCTGCCCAGTATCTCGCATTTAAGACTTTCCTTCTCAAGTTCATCGGCAAGTGGGGCAATAAATTCTTTAATAAATTTTTGTCGTTTCGATTCGGATGCTTTTAATTTCTTCTGGATATCATTATAAACATCCCGTTCTATTATACTCATTGCGATATCATCCATTTCTGACATCATTTTGTATAAGCCCAGCCTGTGTGCAAGAGGAGAGTAAATAGCTTTTACCTCGTAGGCAAGGACATTACTCTCCTTAGAAGTTTTTGAAATAAGCTGTCGCATTTGAAACAAACGTTCGGATATCTTGATGAGTATTACCCTGAAGTCTGTTGAAAACGAGAGGATCAGGTTCCTCATATTCTCTGAATGCTTATCAGAGTCATTGGTATCCAACTCACCTATCCTGATGAGTTCTGTGAGGATCAATCCTACCCTGTCACCCAAATGCTTTTTTATGTCAGTGATTAGTTGTTGATTCTTTTCAACAAGAGGAAGCAATATTACACTTGTTACTCCCAGAGGATCAATACCTAATTCGATGATAACCATCTCGGCAAGCAACAAAGCACTTTTCAGGATAGAAATTTTGTGTTCAGGGTAGTTTTGATCGAGTTGGCCTGAAAGGTAATCCAATGATTTTATGATCGTTGTTATACCATTTTTATCGTATTCCAGTTCGCAAATGTTCAGCAGTTTTTTATACTGGTCTCTTTCCCTTATATTTTCTTCCGGGCGCAATTTGAGTTAATATAAATTAAAATGTATGCAAAGATAATTATAATTGGAGTGTATTATTTCAGAGCGAGGCAAGGAAGTTCGAAAGATACAGTTGTGCCTTTATCACTTGCACCTGCAATTGAAAGGCAGGTGTGGTGATAGTCTAAAAAGGTGCTCACAATTGATAATCCTAGTCCTGAACCCTTTTCGTTTTCAGTTCCACGTCTCAATTTGAGAAGATTTCCTTTTTGAAGCATACTAGCTTCTCCTTTGGAAATGCCTGTTCCATTGTCACTTATACTTAATTTGAATCTATCCTCTACTGTTGTTATTTCAACTTTTATCTCTCCCTTTCTCACAGTAAATTTTATCGAATTGCTCATGAGGTTTTTTAAAACACTTTTTATCATATTAAAATCATAAAAACTGTTTAATCCTTCAGGGATATTTACCACCAGTGACAATTCTTTATTTAGGATTGATTCCCGAAAAAGCTCAATTACCTCATTAAATGTTTGATCAATAAATCCCTCTGTGGGTTTATATTCAATGGTGCCTTCCTGAATTTTTGTCCACAAGGCCAGATTTTCAAGTAATTCAAGCGATAATGTAGCTGAATTAGCCAATCTTGAGAAAACAACCTTACGTTCTTCTTCATCCCTGAATTCCTCCTTTGCCAACACAGACAATGCAGTAAGCTGGTTACCAATAGTGCCTCTCAGATCATGTGTAATTACTGACAAGATTTTATCCTTTGTTCTGTTAAGTGTGTCCAGCTTAACATTTTGCCTGGTGATAATCAAGTTCTTTTTCTCTAAAGAAATATTGTACATTTTTTGCCTAACCTGTATGGTTATCAAAAGGACCAACAGGATTATAAAAATTACAATTGCTATTATAACTGTGTAAAGAATTTTTCTGTGTCGTCTGATCAGGATTCCATCAAGTTCAGACTGAAGCTTAAGGATTCTGTTTTCTTCTTCAAGTCCATGTGTCAGGTAATTGAATTCAATTTCTTTTATGGCAATTGATTTCCTTTCATTCATAAGGCTGTCACTATACATTTTGTAGAGTTCTGCCATTTCCAAAGCTTCTTTGAAATTTCCTGTTTCCTGCAAAACCTGCTTTTTGATATTGTATGCTGTAACTATGTGTTCGACAGCTCCGATAGGAATACTGAATGAAAGGGATGAGTCTGCATATTGTATTGCTGTTTTAGTTTGTCCCAATGCTAAAAAAGTTCTGCCCAAATTTGCATAACATCTTGCAAGGCCTTCAGGATCATTAACTTCAAGTTTAATTTTAACAGCCTTCCTGTCGAGGGTAACTGACTCTGTATAGTTCTTTCTGAAAAAACTTATTTCTGCAAGAAAATTATAGCAGTTTGACATTGATAGTCTATCACCCAACTCCTCCTTAATAAGAAGCCCTTTTCTGATATAATCTTCTGCTTTATTAAACTCTCCAAGTGCAATGAAATTTGTTCCTATATTGGTAAGACACTTTGATATTTCGACCTTGTCGCCAATGGCTTTGCTAACTTCGAGAGCGAGTTCATAATAGTTTAATGCTTTGCTGTAATCATTCATTTTTGTATAGATCACACCAGAGTTCATCAAAGTAATAGCCTCTTGTTCCCGGTTCCCTGACTCATGGGCTATTGCCAGGGCGTTGTTGAAATTTGCCAGAGCCTTATGATATTCTCCGATCAGAACATAAACAACCCCGATATTTATATAAGTATCTGCCAGTGATTCCCTGTCGTTATTTTCAAGATAGATATTAACAACCTCTTCATACGTAGTTAATGCCTTTTTATATTCACCATGGGTTTTGTAAATTATTCCCATATTATTGAGGCACCGAGATATACCTTTTTGATTGCCATTCTTTTCATAAATGTCCAGTGCACTCATATATTTTTCAAGGGCAATATCAAAGTTTGATAAAAACAAGAAGGCATTGCCCATATCTATAGTCACGTTAGCGAAATAGCTTTCATCACCTGCTGAAATATATTCTTCCTGGGACAATTCGAATAATTTTATCGCATTCGTGTAATAGCCGTGATAATATCTCATCTCCCCAAGTCTTTCATAGTATAAACCGATCCCTTTTGAATAATTTATCCGGGTGGAAATTCCCAGGACCTGACCCAAAATTTCTTTCATCTTTGTTGTGTCAGCAATTTTATATTCAGAGGAGAGCTCTGCAAGAAGCCTGACCCTGACAGAATCTGCTATATTTCCTTTCAGGTCTTTATTTAATTGATCAATGTGTTCAGAATCCTGACCGAAACCAAAGGAGGATATAAGTAACAACTGGAGTAATATGAAAGTAAATCTCATGAGGGTGTGAATGGCTCTGCAGGTAAAAATATAAAAACCCTGCGAAAAGTAAAGGTTATTTAATATTTTAATTAAACCAAGGCAATAAATAAGCCTGAAAAACCAAGGGATTCGATATGCAGGTCATATTCAGTAATGATTTTTTTATATTTTCGAATTAAAATATTTATCAATGTTAAAAGGAAAGAAAGTACCCCACACGTTTATTATTGTGTTCGGATTTGTTATCGCTGCTTCAATTCTGACCTGGATCGTTCCGGGTGGCGAATTCGAAAGGGAATCAGTTGTAATTGACGGACAGGAACGTGAGGTGATCATACAAGGTTCCTTTCATTTAGTTGACAACGAACCTCAGACCTGGCAAATATTTTCATCCATTTTCGATGGTTTTATTGACAAGGCGGACATCATAGTATTCATACTTATTATCGGGGGAGCTTTCTGGATAATGAACGAAAGCAAAGCCATAGATGTGGGAATACAAACATTCCTGGTTCAGGTCAGAAAGCTTGAACGCTTAAAAATATTTCGCTTTCTCGGGGTAGACAATATAATTATTACTCTTATAATGCTTGTGTTCAGTATTTTTGGAGCTACATTCGGAATGAGTGAGGAAACTATAGCATTTACAGTAATTTTTATTCCCCTGGCGATCTCTATGGGTTATGATTCGATTGTAGGTGTTAGTTTATGTTTTCTGGCTGCCGGACTAGGATTTGCAGGTGCGCTTTTAAATCCTTTCACCATTGGGATTGCCCAGGGACTCTCAGGTTTGCCCCTGTTTTCAGGTATTGAATACAGGTTATTCTGCTGGTTTGTTATAAACCTGTTAGGCATAGGATGGGTTCTAAGGTATGCTGCAAGATTACGAAAAGTTCCAGAGCGGTCGCTGGTTTATACGGAGGATGCTTACTGGCGTGAAAAAGAAATTGTTGATATGAGGAAGATTAAATTTTATACCCCCAAATCAGCATGGATAACTTATATTTTTCTTTCCATCGTAATGATCATATTTTCGATTTTATTCCCAATTATCAAAATGAAAGTCGGAAACAGTGAATTTTCCGGATATTTCCTCCCATTCATATCATTCATATTTATTATTACTGGTTACTTCTCCCTAAGGAAATCGCTTCACTTCTATATATTAAATCTGTTAATGTTTACCATAATATATCTAATCGTCGGTGTGATGGGTTTCAGCTGGTACATTAAAGAAATTGCGACACTGTTCCTTGTGCTGGGAATTTTTTCCGGAATTGCAATGAATATTGGTGCGAATGAGATCGTCAGGCAATTTTCAGCCGGGATGAAAGATATATT
>CAYSAH010000327.1:0-4917 GCA_964428945.1 uncultured Bacteroidaceae bacterium
GCCATTCCAGCTCTTTTTTCATTAACTGCCCGGCTCTGTCCGCTTCGGTTTGCAGCTGTTCTTCCCGTTCTGCCCTTTTCTGAAGGAAGTATTCGTAATTACCCTGATAATTATACAGGGTTCCCTGGCTCATTTCCAGTATCCGGTTGCAAACGCGGTCAAGGAAATAGCGATCGTGGGTTACCATCAACAAGGTAAGATTCGATTGGTCCAGGTATTCCTCAAGCCATTCGATCATGTCAATATCGAGGTGGTTGGTTGGCTCGTCGAGTATCAGCAATTCAGGTTCATCCAGCAGCACCAGGGCAAGTGCCAGCCGTTTCTTCTCCCCGCCCGACAGGCTGGCGATGTTTTGAGAAACATTTGTAATTCTGAAAAGATCCAGTAGCTGTTTCAGCCTCCGCTCATAGTCCCACCCATTGACCCTGTCCATTTCGTTGCTGGCTTCTTCCAGGGCTCTTGCAATATCTGCCTTTTGGCCGGCAGCCTGCCCGTGCAACAAGGACTCGTATTGCTTGATGACTTCCATTACAGCAGTGTTGGCTGTTCCGATAAGCTCGTCAATGGTCAATGATGGATCCAGTTCTGGTGCCTGTTCGAGGAAGCCTGTTTTAATTCCTTTTCGTATCGCAAATTCTCCGGTATCCGGACTCTCTTTCCCGCTCAGAATCCTAAGAAGCGTGGTTTTTCCCACCCCGTTCCTGGCGATCAGGGCAGTTTTATCTCCCCTTGAGAGCCCAAAGGTCAGCCCTTCAAAGAGTACTTGTTCTCCGAAGGATTTTGAAATATTCTCAGCTGAAAGGTAATTCATAAAATCGATTGAAACCGGGTTGCGAAGATAGTAAAAAACATTGGGCGTTAGACAATTAGTCTGTAAAGCTGGTTTCCCGCATGGGTACCTAACTATCTGTGTGACTAAACATCAAACCGTAAATTGAGCAAACACCGGGTCGCAACTTCAAATCCCATAGCCAATTCCAGAGACCGCATTCCTGGTATATTTCACGAATGGTCAAGGCGGGAATAATTTGCATATTTTTTTATTTATGCATATTTGATCCTTGAATTAGCCTAATTTTACACAAGAATACTAAATACAACTCAAGGATATGAAAAGATTAGTGAACTACTTTTTACAGGGACTACTATTTATAGCTCCGATAGCAATTACCATTTATATTGTTTATCAATTATTTACATTTATTGATGGACTACTAAAAGGAATATTGATCAAATGGTTGGGGATTAATATACCCGGGCTGGGGATCATAATAATAATCTTTCTGCTTGTTCTTGTTGGTTTCCTTGGAAAGACATTCCTCGCCAGACCAATCAAGGCATTTTTCAACAGTTTACTTGAAAAGGCGCCTCTTCTAAAAGTTATTTATTCAGCTTTCACTGACCTTTTTTCAGCATTTGTCGGCAAAGAAAAAAAATTCAACAGGCCGGTCCTGGTAATGGTAAATACCATCTCAAACCTTCAAAAACTCGGATTTCTTACCGAGGAGGACCTTTCAAGAATTGGAGAGTTGGATAAGGTCGCTGTATATTTTCCCCATTCCTATAACTTTTCCGGAGAGTTGTTTATAGTTCCCCGGGAAAACATAAAGCCAGTAGACATGAATCCGGCAGAAGTAATGAAATTTATTGTATCTGCAGGAGTTGCAGGATGGGATGAACCAGAAAAAAATTAAAAAATGGTAATGAATATCCTTCTTCTGCTGGCAGGTTTTACAGTTCTTATTCTCGGGGCAAACTGGCTTGTTAACGGTTCTTCTTCCCTGGCAAAACGACTTGGCGTTTCAGATCTGGCAATCGGGCTGACAGTTGTGGCTTTCGGGACTTCCATGCCGGAGCTGGTCGTAAACATCGTGGCTTCATCAAACGGACTCAGCGACGTAGTGCTTGGGAATGTGATCGGTAGTAATATTTTCAACCTCCTGCTCATTCTCGGAGTTTCAGGTATGATCATGCCGATCATCGTTCAAAAAAAGACAGTATGGCTTGAAATACCTATTTCCTTACTCGCAGTTGTTATCCTTTTTATTCTTGCGAACTACCTGCCAATGGAAAAAAGTTTTGTTATAGGACGCATTAAAGGAATAATACTTCTATTATTTTTTTCAGGATTCATAACTTATATTTTTTTTAGTATGAAGTCAGAACAAAACCTGACAAATAATTTTGGTGTAAAATCATTACCCTTAAGCACTCTTTTTATACTGGGAGGACTGGCAGGATTAATCGTCGGTGGAACACTTGTAGTGAACAGGAGTGTTGAAATCGCAACTAAGCTTGGCATGAGTGAAAAACTGATAGGTCTGACCATTATATCTGTGGGTACTTCCCTGCCCGAACTGGCAACATCAGTGGTTGCTGCATTAAAGAAAAACAGCGATATGGCAATTGGAAACGTAATTGGATCGAATATTTTCAATATATTCCTGATTCTTGGGATTTGTGCGATCATTAGGCCGATTGAATATCCGGTAGCCCTAAATACGGACCTGCTTATTCTTGGTTCTTTTACACTTGTACTCTTTTTTGCTATGTTTACCTTGGGAAAAAAGAAGCTGGACAGGTGGGAGTCATTGATCTTATTAATATCCTTCATGGCATACATGGTTTTTATTATCAACCGAAACTAAACCATCCATATGAAAAAGTTTTATGCAATAACAAACCTCGCCATCATCATCGCGGTGATCGCTGCCAATTCCATGGCAAGCGTCAGGGGGCTTTACGGAAACACCGTAGGAGGAATTTCAGAAAAATACGATACACTTTTTGCTCCTGCAGGTTACGCATTCTCCATTTGGGGTGTAATTTATATTGGATTGATCGCCTTCGGACTCTTTCAATTTAAAAGGGTGTTCTTTGATAAAAAGGAAGATGAATTTATATTGAAGATCGGTCCGTGGCTCTCAATTGCAAACCTTGCAAATATAATCTGGCTATGGGCATGGCTAAGTGAATCCTTAGGACTTTCGTTGATCTTAATGGTCATTATCCTGTTCAGTTTGGTCATCATAATTCTTAAACTGAATATGGAACGCTGGGATGCGCCATTCCCGGTCGTTGCCTGGATCTGGTGGCCACTTTGTATATATAGCGGATGGATCGCTGTTGCCACCATCGCCAATGTCTCTGCCTACCTTGTTAAACTGGAATGGCATGCGCTTTTCAGTGACCTAAGCTGGACAATTGTTATGATAATTATTGCTGTGGTCCTGAACCTGCTGATCATCCTTTACAGGAAAATGTATGTATTTGCAGTTGTCGGAGTTTGGGCCCTGCTGGCTATTTCGATAAGGCACTGGGACAATATTGCATTATTGCAATGGACTGCTCTTGCCGGTGCTTTGGTCCTTTTCATTGTGATCTCAGTGCATGCCTTTAAAAACAGGGCAACAAGCCTGCTTGTTAAGCTCAGTGAATATTATAAAAACAGGTAGCAACTGGAAATGCAGATCAGAACATTAATAAAAGTCTTTAATTTTACTCAGCCTCTACCTTCTCGAAAGTCTCCTTTTTTTCAAAGCCCAGGACCTTACCGCTTGAATTTACGTTAAATGTGAAATCAGCATTTTCATTATAACAATGTACCCTGAAGAACTTTTCTCCTTTGGCATTCTCCATCTTTTCAGAATAGGAGATCACATGTTTGGGACATTTCTGATTGATTGCTGATTTAACAACTTCGGGAATATCCATGTCGGAAATTACAATTCCTGTTTCAATCCATTTTCCTGTTGAATCATAGCTAACAGCATAGGCATCGGAGGACATTTCAAATTCGAGCAGGTAAGAATTGTTTTCAAAATACCAGTCAAGATTTCGTGCCGTAGGGAATTTTTTTTCAAACGAATTCCTGATCTCCACCGGTAATTGTTTTTCCTGCCCGTGCAGAGGTACAATTGCAAGCAGAAAGCTAAGCAAGAACATGCTCTTCCACATGATAGTAGGTTTTAGGTTTGAAAGCAATTTACACCAATAAAGCTACTTGAAAATTATTATAAGTCAATGAAATTCAGATTAAATTAGCATTAAAACTAAAGAAGAGGAAGGGTAATTTTAAATTCACTTCCGTGCCCTGCCACAGATGTGACCTCTATAGCACCTTTATGTAAATTGATGATCCTGTCAACCAGGGAAAGCCCTATGCCGTGTCCAACATTATCATCAACATTACTTCCCCTGTAGAATGGTTGAAAAATAAGTTTTAATTCCTCCTCGGGGATTCCTATACCCTTATCCATGAACACGACTTCCAGGATTTTTTCACTAACGGTAAGAAGAATATCGATTTCGTTTCCGTTTGAGTATTTACATCCATTTTCGATAAGATTTATAAAGGCAGTCTTCAACAATTGCCCGTTTCCATCAACATTGAAGTGGTGTTCCCCTGAAATTGAATCATCGAAAGATATATTTACAGAGTAATCCACGTTTCTGCTGATTACCTCTGAACGTGCTTTCCAAAGAATTTCATCTATTCGGACCTCCTGGAAACGTTCGATATTGAATTCCGTTCCGGCCCTTGACAATATTAATAACCTGTTTGTAAGGCTGTTTAGCCTTTTTATTTCATCCAGCACAGAAACAAGACTGGCCCTGTATTCTTCCTTAGAGCGGTCTTTAAGCAATGTAACATCAAGCTGACCGGTAATTACAGTAAGCGGGGTCCGGAGTTCATGGGACGAGTTTGCAATGAAATCTTTCTGCAGCTTTATCGCAGCTTCAAGCCGGTCCAACAGCCGGTTAAAAGTTTCAGCAAGGATAGCGATCTCATCTGTTCCTGAACCTGCAGTGACCCTGGCGTTCATGGATGAAATGTCAAGTTCATTAACCGGGTCGATTACTTTTGCGATCGGATCAAGTGCTCTTGCTGCAAAGATCCTTCCCATGAAATATACC
>CAYSAH010000328.1:0-4908 GCA_964428945.1 uncultured Bacteroidaceae bacterium
CACTAATTTCTGGTAATATTCCTTCCAGTTTCAGCATATTTCTGCGTTCTGCCACACCAAAGAATATTTCTAACCTGGAAGAGTACCAGCAGATTGTTGCCAATACTGTTTATCTGAATGATGATGGGGAAATCGTTGTCGACAACGAGGATCCCGGATTTTCTTATGTATCCGTTTCCAAAGAGAGTAAGCTTAAAAAATATATAGAATCCCGCAAAGAGGATACAGAGAAAATGAATTACCAGACGATCAACCAAAACTGGAGCCCGGCAACATGGACCCCGGTAGCCCATTCGGCCATGTATGGGAATACGATACGGTCGGCAATGCTTGCCAGGAAAGGGGATGGTGGAAATATTGCCAGGTGGAGTACCATAATCCCGAAAGCTGGCTTCTACGATGTATATGTGTATATACCTGTTACTGCTATGTACAGGGGACCATCCGGTAGGGGACGGGGAGGTGACAGACCAGAAGGTGATGGCGGACCTGGCAGGCAAAGGGGTCCTGATTTTGCAGACAAGGGTACAGATTATACCTATATTGTTTCATCCAACGAAGGTAGAGAGGAAGTGGAATTTCAACTTAATTACCCGGAAGACGGATGGAACCGCATTGGAACATTTCATTTTCCAGCCGACTCTGCAAGCATTGAACTTTCAAATAAAACAAACGGCAGCAGGGTTCTTGCTGATGCTGTAAAATGGGTTCCCAAAGATTGAAAATGAAAATAATGAAAGATTAGATTATGAATACAAAATTGTTTTCAGGAATTGGCCGCCGGGCTTTTATTTATGTATTGCCGGTAGTTATGCTCATACTTCCTAAGCTAATTAATGCACAGGAATTGCTAAATATGAATAAAGCCCTGGAAATTGCCATGCAGAACAGTCCGAATATGAAGCAGACAGAGCTGGCCCTTATCCGCAGCCAGGAGAAACTGAACGCCCAGCGGGCCAGACTTAAATCCCAGTTCTCAATGACCCTGAACCCCTTTGAATACGAAAAAACCAACCGCTTCGATCAGCAGACCAGTGAATGGTATCTTAACAAATCTGCGTCATCGGCAGGCACATTTATGGTAAGCCAGCGATTTTTACCCACCGACGGAGTAATATCTTTAAGAAACCAGTTTTCCTATGATTATAGTTTTACCGAATCGGCCTTCGCTGCAGATCCTGTCTCAAAAACATTCAATAACCGGCTGAACCTCTTCATTTCTCAACCGATTTTCACCTATAACCGTACGAAAATGGAACTGCAGACCGTTGAACTTGATTATGAGTCGGCACTCCTGAGATTTCTCCTGATTAAACTCTCGCTGGAAAGGGATGTTGCACAGGATTTTTATTCAGTTTACTCCGGACAGATGAGCCTGACAATTGCTGAAGAAGAACTTAAAAACAACGAGGAAAGCTACGGAATCATTAAAAATAAGGTCGACGGAGGCTTGCTGGCGCTGGAGGAATTGTACCAGGCAGAGGTAAACCTGGCAACCAGCCGGTCTTCTGTTTTTAATGCACAACTGAACCTGCAGAACAGGAAGGACCAGTTTAAAGTCCTTATTGGCATGCCCCTTTCAGAAGAATTCCTTATAATGACCGAGGTCCAGGTAGATACAGTTCCTGTTGACCAGAAAATGGCTATTGAACATGCCCTGGCAAACAGGATGGAACTAAGACAGAGAGAGATTGAAATCGAAAATGCAAATTTCAGTCTTATTCAATCCAGGTCAGTGAACGAATTTGCAGGCTCCATCAGTGCTTCCCTTGGAGTTCAGTCAAACGAGGAGAGGCTTGAAAACCTGTTTAACAAACCTACAAATACACCTTCAGTGGGTTTAACTCTTAATATTCCCATTTTTGACTGGGGCGAGAGGAAATCTGAGATCAAAGCTGCAGAGGCAAGCCTTAAAAGTGCAGAAATCGATTACAACTCAGAAAAAGTCGACATAGAAGTAAATATTCGTTCCATAGTGCGAAGCCTGAAAAACCTGGAAAACCAGATAGAAATTCAGCGCAAGACCGTGGAAAATGCAAAACTTACTTATGATATAAACCTCGAAAGATACCGGAATGGTGATCTTACCAGCCTTGACCTGGGCATGTACCAGAACCAGCTGTCGGATAAAAAAATGGCACTTACCAATGCGATCATCAATTACAAGATCGAATTGTTGAACCTGAAGATCCAGACCCTGTATGACTTTGAACTTCAACAAGCAATAATACCGGACGAACTTACACAGAAATAAGTACCACGACATTGAAATACTGATACAATGAAAAATATCAAAGCAACAATCCTTGCGATAATTTCCGCAGCCCTCCTTATCCCTGCATGCAAACCAGCACAGATGGAAGTTGAAAACACGATCGAGGTTCCTGTTGGGGTGATCGAGGTTGAAACCTCGTTTATCGAGGAATTTATCAATACTACCGGAACTGTATATCCCATGAAGGAAGTCACCCTGAATTCCGAAATGGCCGGAAAGTATAAACTTCAGACAAATCCTGCAACAGGAAGGCCCTATGCACTGGGGGACCAGGTCCAGGCAAATGCAACGATCATCCAACTGGAGGATGAAGAGTATTATAACGGTTTGAGAATTAAGTCAAAGGAGGTGGATTATGAAATATCAAAGCAGGAATATGAAAAACAGAAATCACTTTATGACAAAGGTGGGGCCACATTGCGGGAACTGAAAAATGCAGAGATCAATCTTATAAATACTGAATACGATATCGAAAGCAGCAGGATCAACCTTGCCAAAATGTCCGTTAAATCGTCCTTTACCGGTGTGATTTCCGACCTTCCTTATTTTACTAACGGTACCCGTGTGGCAAATGGCACTATGCTGGTGAAAGTCATCAATTATGCTTCCCTTTACCTCGAAACAAATCTCCCCGAGAAATATTATCAAAATATAAAACAAGGTTTCAAGGTATATATAACCAGTTATACGAATCCGGGGGATACCTTGCTTGGGAAGATCACCCAGATATCACCGGAGATCGACCCGGATGCCAGGACCTTTAAATGTTTCGTTGAAGTTGACAATAGTGAAAAAGTATTGCTTCCCGGCATGTTTGTCAGGGCTGATATGGTGATCAACAGCGCTGAAAATACAATCGTTATCCCTAAGGATATTATTCAGAGCTACAACAGGCAGCAGATGGTTTTCGTGGTGGATAAAGGACTTGCAAATTCACGCTACATTACCACCGGGCTCGAAAATGCAACAAACATTGAAGTTGTAAGCGGGCTTGAAGTCGGGGAAAGTATTGTTAGCCGGGGATTTGAGACTCTGCGGGACAAATCCAAGGTCAGGATTATCAGGTAGCATTTAAATAAACATGTTATGTTAAAATCCATTACAAGGTTTTCTGTCAGGTATCCTGTTACGGTGAGTATGATCATTATTGCCACCTTGCTGCTTGGCTATATCTCCTTCGACAAACTGGGAATCGACCTCTTTCCGAATCTGAACAGCCCCAGGCTTTTTGTGGAGGTACGATCCGGAGAGCGACCCCCGGAGGAAATGGAGGATAAGTTCGTGGATAATATGGAATCATTGGCGATTCGCCAGAGTGGAGTGGTAAATGTTTCTTCTGTTTCACGAGTCGGGGTAGCCCAGATAGAGGTGGAATACAGCTGGAAGAAAGACATGAACGAGGCCTTCCTTGACCTGTCGAAGGCACTGGCAGCCTTTAACCAGGATGCCGATCTCGATGAACTGAATATCACGCAATACGATCCCAATGCCGACCCGGTGATGCTGGTCGCTTTTCAACATTCCGAAACATCCGACCTGAATGAACTTAGGAGTGTGGCCGAAAATTATGTGAGGAACGAATTGATAAGGCTGGAAGGAATCGCCGATGTTGAAATCGACGGAGCTGAGGAAGTTGAGGTGCTTATCGAAACCAGTGATTACCTGCTGAAATCATACAATATCGACCTTGCAACGATCTCAGGTCGTATAAACAGTTATAATCAGAATATTTCAGGAGGTTCGATCGTTGAGATGGGCCGCCGTTATATCGTCAGGGGACTGAGTGAACTGGAGCAGGTAAATGATCTGAAAGAGGTGATCATCAAAATGGGGCCTCCGGCATTGGATTCTGAGGGAGAAAGGGTCCCTGTGCTCCTGAAAGATGTTGCCACGATCTCCATTAGTCCAAAGGAAATGCAGAATGCTGTTACCATAAATGGGGAACCTTGCATAGGACTGAGCATTTACAAGGAAATGCGCTATAATACAGTGAAAGCTGTTGAGGATTTGAGGGAGGCACTTGATGAAATGGAAAAATCACTTCCTGGTTTTACATTCACCGTTGTGGAGGACCAGGGTAAGTTTATCTCAGGTTCCATCGGTGAGGTCAGGGACAGCCTTATCGGGGGTATCCTGCTGGCTGTATTCGTGCTCATGTTCTTCCTGAGGCGTATCGGGCCCACGCTTATTGTTAGTATTGCCATTCCCATATCCATAATAGCCACTTTCGTGCTGATGTACTTCACCGATCTCACCCTTAATATTATGACCCTTGGAGGTCTTGCACTGGGTGCAGGTATGCTGGTTGATAATGCCATCGTGGTTCTGGAGAATGTTTTCCGGAACCATGAGGCGGGAACAAAAGCAGACGATGCTGCTGTTTTAGGAACATCGCAGGTAGGGGGAGCGATCATAGCTTCAACCCTTACAACCATTGTCGTATTCATCCCAATAGTCTATCTCCACGGCGCATCGGGTGAACTTTTCAAGGAACAAGCCATTACGGTAGCCTTTTCACTGCTTTGCTCCCTGGTGGTAGCAATTTTGATCATCCCCATGCTTTATTCCAGGCTTTACAGGAAAAGGTCCCCGTTTACTGGTAAGAATAAACAATCGTTACAATTTACCAGGTA
>CAYSAH010000329.1:0-4908 GCA_964428945.1 uncultured Bacteroidaceae bacterium
TCGCCCCCGGGAATTTTTCAGAACGGGTTCTCCGGGAGATGCATTTTTATCCTTTTGAGCGGCTTGTGAAGAGAGCAAACGTCAGGACAGTTATGGCTTCATACAATGAGATCGACGGCGTTCCAAACCATGGTAATAGTTGGTTGCTGAACGTTATTCTTCGGGGTGAATGGGGATTCACGGGTTATGTTATTTCTGATTACGACGGAGTGCGCAGAATGATCTACAGGCAGCATGTTTGTGAAGGTCAGGCCGAAGCTGCAAAACGAGCCCTTGTATCCGGTATGGATATGGAATGTGCCCCGAACAGGGAACAATACAGCTTTTCAAAACTCCCCGAACTACTGGCCACCGGCGAAATTGAAGAAACAGTTCTGGATTCTGCTGTGGCAAGGATTCTGAGGAATAAGTTTCAGTTAGGTTTGTTTGAGCAACCTTATGTTTTACCCATTAAACAGAGTGAGAGGAAAAAATTTATGAAAGAACATGCTGCCCTCGCACTTGAAGCTGCTGAAAAAGGAATGATCCTGCTAAAGAACGAGGGAAATACACTTCCTTTTAATGCCATGGATATAAAGAAGCTGGCTGTTATCGGGCCAAATGCTGACGAAGTTCATTATGGAACCTATTCAAATGAAAGTCAGCCCGGAATTAGCATTCTGGAAGGGATCGCAACCTTTGCAAAAGGCAAGTTTGAAGTATGCTATGCAGAAGGATTTCAGATCTATGAAAATGACACCCTTCTGGTTCCTTCTGAGAAAACATTTGAAGCCAGTGAAAGGAGAATAAAGGAGGCAATAGAGTTGGCAAAGCAATGTGATGCTGTTTTGCTCGTGATGGGCGGTAATGAATTTACTTGTCGTGAAGGATGGAGCGAGGATCATACGGGTGACAGGGTATCACTGAATTTGCTTGGCAGGCAGGATGAATTGGCCGGGGCAATTCTGGGATTAGGAAAGAAAACGGCTGTTTTACTGATCAACGGGCGTCCACTTGCTATTAATTATCTTGCCGAAAACGCACCTGCCATTATTGAAGGATGGTACCTGGGACAGGAGCAGGGAACCGCTGTGGCAAATGTATTGTTTGGAAAGGTAAATCCGGGAGGAAAACTTACTGTTACTGTCCCTCGTTCTGTCGGGCAGCTGCCGGTTTATTATAACCATAAGCCCATTGTCCATGAAAGAAGTTTTGTAGAAGGGCCTTACTCACCGCTATATCCTTTTGGCTATGGCTTAAGTTATACGACATTCAGCTATGCTAATCTCAGGATCGACAACGATGAGATTTCTAATGGCGATTCATGTATTGTTTCGGTAGATCTGTCAAATACAGGAAAGCTAGCCGGGGATGAGGTAGTTCAACTTTACATCCGCGATCTTGTAAGCTCCGTTACCCGGCCGGTAATTGAATTAAAGGATTTTCGAAGAATAACATTGGAAGCCGGGGAGACCAAAACGGTATCATTTACAATTACGCCCGAAAAACTTCAATTTTATGATATCAAAATGAAAAGGGTTGTGGAATCCGGTGAATTTGAGGTTCTGGTCGGTACCAATTCTGAGGAAACCCTGAGCGCCTCATTTCGTGTACAATAGTTTGATATAAATGTTTTATTGGTTAAGGTCTCACTTAGTTCTTAATACTTCAGAAACTATAAAATACCTTGCGGAACTTTACAAAACAAACTGTTATGCAAGGTTCCGCAAGGGTCTACCAGGCATTCGCCTGGTATAGTAATATGTGGGAAATCAGAGCCTGATTTTTACATTTGGTACATAATTATATTTTACTGAAACCAAGTCATCTCCATCGCCTTGAGCTCCTATTCTAAAGAAATAGTCCCTGCCTTTTATAAAGGTATTTTCATTTTCTGCAAGGCTAATGGAGAGTGTGTGTACAAAATCCGGGTCAACTGGAATAGCAGGTTTATACATCTGGGTATAATTTTCTCCGTTGAGAATGAATTTGTATGGGTCACCAACGTAAATATCTGAAAAAGCATAAAGCGTGATTCGGAACAATTGAACTGATGGATCTGCAGCTTCAACCCTGAAGGTGGCAACTATAGAATCACCTGTCTGATCATATACGATACTGGCATCCTTGATTCTAAGATATGGCACAACGGTGAAGTCAACATTATTGTCACCGGGTTTTATCTCAAAGTCCATATGAATTTGCGGGAAAAAATTCCCGTTTCGCAAGTAAAGATCATATGTGTTTGCAAAAACAAGATTGTTCCGGTATTCGCCATTGTATTTGAAATCCCAAACGAGGGGGTTTGGATTGTCATAGCCATGTTCAAATGCCAGGATCCGGGACCCATTCAACATATCCTGCTCAACCAAAGATCCATCTGCTTCATCCAGTATGGATCCATAAATGGTCGCATCTGGTCCTTCAAAATTGTCCTTAATGCATGAAGATAAAGTCATCAACAGGCATAGAATAGTACCTATGAATAATGTATTTTTCATAACTCAATCGATTTAATATTCAGGATTTTGTACTAAATTATTGCTTGTAACATCAGGTATAGGGCGATAATAGTATCTTTCATAAAAGGTGGTTGTACCCCTTATATCATTGTAATTATCGGCTCTTACAAAAATGTATTTTGGTGAGGCACCTCTAAGATCCAGTATAGGTAAAAGTGCTTTTCTTCTTGTTGCATTGAATTTTTCGTGGTACTCCCGGCGGCGAACCAAATCCCAGTATCGTTGTCCTTCAAAAGCCAGTTCTATTCTACGCTCCTTCATGACATTTTCCAGGTTCAGGGAAATTTCATCTGTATGAGCAGCTCTTTTTCTTATGTCATTTAGCAGTGTTCTTGCTAATGCAGCATCGCCCTGTCCGCTTTCAACAGCAGCTTCAGCATAATTCAGGTAGATTTCAGGAAGTCTGAAATCGATAAATGGTGTTGTTGAAGCATACTGTGTTCCTGTTAAGGTCTTCTCCTCCTGTAAGAATTTTTTAAGCGTAAATCCTGTAGTTGAAAAATCAGTCAAGGTCTGTAATCCACTACCCAGGTATTTAAAACCGGAGAACAGATTCTCACTTGCGGCTCCAAAAGCATAATAGGTTTCACCGTCATTACCCAAAGCGCTTCCTTCCTCGTAGATCATTTGATTGCCATCCGTTTCGATCAATCCTGCCTGCATAATAATAATCTGGCCTTTCCACTCTGAACCAGGTACAATGATGCTTCCAAACAGCCTGGCATCCTTCCCTGTAAAGATATCGCTAACATTATCGTAAGTTACGTATGGCTTTCCAAGGTCAATACCCGATTCAGGTTGTTCATAATAATCATCCTCGACGCCATCAGTGCGGGTCACCAGGGGTGCACTTTTCCCGCTTCCGTCATCTGTATAATCTTCATACAGATCAACCAGGTCAAGGGCCGGGCTGAATCTGCCACAAATACCGCCCAGTGTGGTCTGCTTGGGGTTGAAAAATGCGTCAGTACTATGCCCCTGCAATTCGGTTGTTGAACCATCGATATATGCTTTCAGGAAGATAACTTCATTAAATACTTCCGGATTAGCAGGGTCTTCGAATATTGTCTGGTAGTTCTTTGCAGCTTCATCGGCACTTGCCGGATCAGCCATATATAGTGATTTGCCGGAATTTTCGATGATCTCCGCGGAGGCATCTATGCATTGCTGGTAGTAGTCATTGGCATCAGCCTCTGTCATTCCTCCAACCAGTTTCTGACTGGCAGCTTCACCCGACAGCTTAGCATTGTCCCAGTATTTTGCAATTGAAGCAGCATGCAGGGCCGCACGGGATTTTAGTGCATAGGCAGCCCATTTAGTTGCCCTGTACAAGCCATCTCCGGTTGTCCTGGATTCAGGAAGGTAAAGAACTGCTTCATCGCATTCTTTCAGGATGAAATCCCAGGTCTCTTTTTCGGTGCTTCGCGGTACATATAAGTTGGAGTTGTCTCCTGCTTCAATGGTCTGCACATTTTCGATGAGAGGCACACCACCGTATCTTTTTGCTAATCCAAAATAGTAATATGCCCTTATAAAATGTGCTTCACTTGTTAATTCGCTCTTCTTTGCTTCATCGATGTCAACGTTTTGAACATCGTCTAAAAACTGGTTAACATTTCTGATCGCGTTGTATGCCCAATACCCATCATTAACCGGTCCAACTTCACTTATTGCATGATTGTTTCGTCCAAGTGTATTAACGGCTTCATCTGTATAGAAGCTGGTCGAGTGTCCCCTGTCAATAAGGCTCGCAGAACCTCCTGCCCCGTGATAGTTGAACTCAATATCTGGAAAGTAGGAGAAATCTTCAATTGGCATCTGATTATACAGGTTGGCAAGTAAAAGATTTATACCGTTTACATCACTCAGTAATGCTTCGGCAGAAACTTTATCCAGAGGTTTTAGATCCAGGAAATCACTGCACCCCGAGAGATGGATTGAAGATAGGGCGATGCAAAAATAAAATATGTATTTTTTCATAATATTTCTTTTTAATCGGAATCTTGAAAGCCTGATACCGATGATTAATTATTCCTCTAGAAAGTAATATTTAAACCGAAATTAACTGACTTCATCAGGGGGTAAGTCAAATCGGCATTATATTCACCTTCATGGCGCTCTGGATCAAACATCCTTACCTCCTTACTGGCAAATGTGAAAAGATTGTAAGCATTTATATAGATACGGATGTTATCAGAAAAGAGTTTTTTACAGATCGCATCATTAAAGGTATATCCAAGTTCCAGACTCTTTACCCTTATATGCTTTGCATCCAATTCCCACATGTCTGTGTCATATTCATCCGGTGTTCCCACTTTTGCACCTAATTTTAATGCAGGGTAATACCCTGGGGTCCATTCTGTAGCAGGATCAAAAGGATCCGCATTGGGATCTGTTGTATGCCAGC
>CAYSAH010000330.1:0-4904 GCA_964428945.1 uncultured Bacteroidaceae bacterium
TAAGAAGAAGAAAAAGCGTAAAACGGGAAAGTATTACTTTAAGATTCATGACTGTGAATTTTGGTGATGTAATCAAGTTACGAAGGATTCAATTCAAAGTCAAGGGAAACAGGTGACACAGCGTATCGGAACTACAATATTACCGTTGCCAATAAAAAGTAGCATCTAACAGGAAAGCCTTTGGTTGTATTCCTGGACTCCTCCTTAACCTGGTCTCAGATCAGTTACTGAATATCCAGGATCTCTTCGATCCTGGCCAACCTGGCTTTCAACGCTTCAATCTCTTTTTCTTTTTCCCGGATGGTCTCCTGCTGCATTTTTATGATCTCTAGATTGTACAAAGAGATTAGCTCATAACTGAGCGATTTGGGTTTGCCATTTTCGTAGATCACCAGATCGTTTAATCCCAGTTCATCGAAATCTTCGGCTATATATCCGATATTCTCTTCTCCCGAGGTTTTGTCTGTAAACTTAACAGGATTCGCTTCCAGGATCTTTGTGAATTCTTCAATGAAGGGATGGATATCTGTTTTTGTTTCCCGCGATGAGCTGTAATAGTAAATATTGTCAAGGTATACCCGCAGGTAAGACCCTGACGTTGTTCCAGTAAGCCCGGCGACCGCCAAGGGTTGTGTAGGAATTACACCTACTCCCAGGCTGCCGTTAATTTTAACTACATTGCCGCTGAAATCGCCATATATCAATGGTGAGGTGGTACTTGAATTATCAATATACAACAGGTTGTTGCCGTCTTCATACCAGCCAACCCTGTTTCCGATAAATACATTGCCGGAACCCTGTGCATCCAGACCAGAGGCATTTCCCAGGAAGGTATTCCCGGTCCCGGTATAATTGTTGTAGCCCGACTGATAACCTATAAATGTATTTTCCGAAACGGAAGTGCTGTTTGCTCCTGTCAGGTGACCAACGAAAGTATTACCATATCCATCTGTAAGGTCCTCTCCCGACTGGTTTCCAATAAAGAACTGGTTTGTTGCGACCTGGTTTGCAAATCCGGCGCGGTAACCGATATCCAGGTTGTTCCAACCGGTTGTATTGCCTTTGCCACTCTGATATCCGATAAATGTGTTGAACTTGCTGAACCTGCTGTCGGCACCGCTAACATTATTCTGACCGCTTTCATAGCCTATAAATACGTTGTAGCTGCCATTGTTAAGCTGACCTGCAGATGAACCCAGGATCACATTATAAGAGCCGCTTATATTATTCTGGCCTGAGTTAGGACCCATAAAAACATTGTAGTTGCCAGTGGTGGTTGTTTTGCCCGATTGGTATCCCATAAATGAATTCAGGCTTCCGGTAGTGATCGAGCTGCCACTTTCATGTCCTATGAAATAATTCTCAGGTGTGAGACTCATGAATTCGAAGGGTTCAGATTTGCCGGAATTATATCCTCCAACTGCAAATCCTCCCTTTAATCCTTTTGCAGGATTATCATTTACATAAATTCTGACACTGTCCGGGGTGACCCTTAAATATTCATTTGTCACTCCTTTTGCTGCGGAATTGTATCCTCCCACCGCAAAACCGCCTTTTGTTCCTTTTGAGTTTTCATTTACAAACACCATTACCCCGTCATTATATACGGCAAATACCGGAACACCATCATTTCTTTTAACTTCAAACAAGGGTTGTTCTGAATTAATATCCAATCCCTTAACGGCGAGTTCAGAACCGCTGGGTTCAGAGGTTCCAATTGCAACATTGGTAAGCGAATAGATTGTATCCGAGTTTTTTTCCCAACCAATTCCTTTGCTGCTTTCTGCGAAGAGGGCATAGGGAACACTCTGAAGCTTCACGATATCCGGGGAAAGAAAATTCCCATCTGTAGATTTTTTAAATTTCACACTGAGGAAGTAATTTCCTGATCCCCAGTCAATGGCTTCCAGTGAAGAAAGGATGGGTGAACCATCTCCGATAATTAAACTGAACAAGCCCTGGTCGTTCGTTGTAACGTCGTGCGACTCAGTAAAAACTGTGTTCCCTCCCGGGGTGCCTTGTATAATCGATATTTCAACATCCAGTCCTGTATTGGCAAGAGGATTCCCATCCTGATGAGCAAGAGCCTGGTAATTAAAACCTTGTGGCTGAGCATAAAGGTTAATTCCAATCAACATCAGGATCACTATGCCGCTAATTCCGGTTATCTCTTTTATTTTCATAAGAGTAGTTTTTGTGAATTCTCCAAGATAGCTTTCTTTTGGATCAAAGTCAACACAAATCAGTTCAGCAGTGAATCTCCCGGGCTGCCGGGCAGGGAGATAAGGACCAGGAAAGATTTTCAGCTTCGGGCCTTACGTGTTTCCTGTTTTTCTTCTTTTAAGATGATAAAACAGTTAATGTCCCTCAAACCGCTTAAGCAACGAACACCTTTTTAAATTTCAACGCACTACTTGTACTCCTGCCAGCTCTTAATTGGAAGATCGTCCAGTTCCATCCGACAGAAGGCGTATATAAAAGCGCTGGCAAGACGGGCATTAGTGATCAGTGGGATGTTAAAGTCTACTGCCGAACGCCTGATCGTATAGTCGTTTGACAATTCGTGGGAAGACAGGTTTTTAGGAATATTGATCACAAGGTCGATCTGTCCGCTTGCTATATGGTCAACTACATTAGGTTTGGTTTCTTCATCGGGCCAGGAGAGATCAATGGCTTCAATTCCATTTAACTTAAGGAACTCGTGGGTACCATGGGTGGCATAGAGGTTGTACCCTTTTTCTATGAGCATTTTGCAGGAATTCACCATTTCAACTTTTGATCGCATAGGACCGGTTGAAAGAAGTATATTCTTCTTTGGGATCTTGTATCCTACAGAAAGCATGGCCTTTAATATCGCCTCGTAATAGTTGTCCCCGATACATCCAACTTCTCCGGTAGATGACATATCCACCCCAAGGATCGGGTCTGCCTTTTTCAGTCTTGAGAAGGAGAACTGGGGAGCTTTACATCCAATGTAGTCCAGGTCAAAAATTGATTTGTTGGGTTTTTCAACCGGGACCTTTAACATTATTCGGGTGGCCTGATCGATGAGATTTGTTTTTAGTACCTTGGATACGAATGGCATACTTCTGGAAGCTCTCAGGTTGCATTCGATAACTTTGATATCATTATCTTTTGCAAGAAACTGCATATTGAATGGACCTGATATCTCAAGGGCCACAGCGAGGTCACGGGCAATCTTTTTTATTCTCCTTACTGTTTCAAAATATATTTTCTGTGGTGGAAATACGATAGTGGCATCCCCCGAATGAACACCGGCGAATTCAACGTGCTCTGAGATCGCATAGGAGAACAATACACCATCCTTTGCAACGGCATCGATCTCAATTTCCTTGGCTTGCTCTATGAATTCGGAAACCACAACAGGGTATTGCTTAGAAACATTTGCAGCAAGTGTGAGAAAGTGTTCCAGTTCCTCACTGTTGGATACAACATTCATTGCTGCTCCGGATAATACATAGGAAGGACGAACGAGGAGCGGAAAACCTACTTCTTTTGCAAAATCATTGATCTCTTCAAGGCTTGTTAATTCTTTCCATCGTGGCTGATCAATATCAAGCTTATCCAGAAGCATTGAGAATTTATGCCTGTTCTCTGCATTATCAATTGAAACAGGTGAGGTTCCCAGAACGTTTACATTTGAATTATGCAGACGCATCGCAAGGTTATTGGGAATCTGCCCGCCAACAGACACAATTACGCCTTTTGGATTTTCCAGGTCGTGAATATCCATAACCCGCTCATAGGATAATTCGTCGAAGTAGAGCCGGTCACAAACATCGTAATCAGTGGATACAGTTTCAGGGTTATAGTTGATCATGATGGAGCGGTAGCCCTCATCGTTCACCGTTTTTAGAGCATTTACACTGCACCAGTCAAACTCAACGCTGCTCCCGATCCTGTAGGCGCCTGAACCAAAGACGATGACTGACTTCTTATCATTGAAAAATTCTATATCATGCTCACCACCACTATAGGTAAGATAGAGATAATTGGTCTTTGCCGGGTACTCAGCTGCAAGTGTATCGATCTGTTTTACATAAGGAACTATGTTCCTGCTCTTCCGGTGTTCCCTGACCTTTTGCATATTCAGGGAAACATCTCCGTTCATAACAATCCGGGCAAGCTGAAAATCAGAGAAACCAAGAACCTTGGCCCTGAGTAACAAAGCGTCATCCACATCCTCGAGAGAATTTAGTTTTTCAAGCCTGTTCTTCAGGTCGAAAATATTTTTGAGCTTCACCAGGAACCATTTGTCAATTTTGGTCAGTTCATGAATTCTATCAACATCAAATCCCTTTTCAAAAGCTTTCTCTATAACCAGTATTCGCATATCTGTTGGTTCAGACAGCTCTTTCTCTATGTCCTCAAAATCAAGGTTCTGATTACCGACGAAACCGTGCATGCCCTGCCCGATCATTCTTATCCCTTTTTGAATGGCTTCCTCAAATGTCCTTCCGATCGACATTACTTCACCTACCGACTTCATGCTCGAATCGATCAGTTTCGATACCCCGGTGAATTTGTTAAGGTCCCAGCGGGGAATCTTACATACGATATAATCCAGTGCCGGCTCAAAGAAGGCAGAGGTAGTTTTTGTTATGGAATTCTTTAATTCATGAAGTCCGTATCCAAGGCCAAGTTTGGCTGCAATAAAGGCGAGTGGATAACCTGTGGCCTTTGAAGCCAGGGCAGAGGATCTTGATAACCTGGCATTTACTTCGATCACCCTGTAATCTTCAGATTCCGGATCCAGGGCATACTGGACATTGCATTCACCAATGATCCCTATATGTCTTATGATCTCAATGGAGAGTTTTCTAAGCTTATGATATTCGCTGTTGGTGAGCGTTTGAGAAGGAGCAACCACAATACTTTCGCCG
>CAYSAH010000331.1:0-4903 GCA_964428945.1 uncultured Bacteroidaceae bacterium
GATTAAAGTTAGCTGTTGCTACAAGTGCGGATTTCATCAAAATGGAGATCAACTTAAGAGAGATCAAACTACCACTTTCAACCTTTGATTCAAGCGTTAACGGACTGGAAATAAGCCGGAAAAAACCTGCACCGGATATCTTTATAAAAGCGGCAGAACGTCTTGGCCAGCAACCATCCCGCTGCCTCGTTGTTGAGGACGCTATAAGTGGTGTAACAGCAGGGAAAGCCGCAGGCGCCAGGGTCCTTGCCCTCACAACAACTTTCTCTGCAAAAGATCTGTCTCAGGCCGACTGGGTATGCAGCGATCTTTCCACAGCTCCTGATGAGGCTCTCGACTGGTAAATGATCTTACTTAGATCGCTACGCCGTTTGCCAGTAGCAATTTTTCAGCTTGAAGGGATCTTTGGTGCATTTTTCCCAGGCATTCTACCGTTCAATTAATTTCCCCACTTCCCTGACTCCGGAACCTTCAACAGTACCCTGACCTAATTCAAGCTTAATTTGTTCGCCAAGGCTAATTAATTCCTTCATTTTTTCCGGGAATTTCTCCTTCAGATCATTTCTTTCCCCGATATCATCCCCTAAATTATAAAGCGCAAATCCTGTTGAATCAAGCTGATATTCCCCTGGCATCCCATCATGACCAGGAGTTACTTCTTCCAGTTTCCTGTAAGTATGCGGATAATGTAATTTCCAGTCGCCTGAGCGAACTGCATGAAGATCATGTAACCAGTAAAAGTAATAGGCTTCGTGGGGTGTAACTGCGCCTTCCTCACCTGACATCAAGGGCCAAATGTTTTTCCCGTCGATCTTGTGTTCAGGCAATTCGGTCCCTGTCAGGAAAGCCAGGCTTGGAAGAATATCTATGGTCATTGCAGGCTCATTGCACACGGCACCGGCAGGGATTTTTCCAGGCCATCGCATTACGCAGGGTTCACGGACACCTCCATCCCATGCAGTTCCTTTTCCTTCCCTTAGCGGACCTGCAGAGCCGGCATGGTTCCCGTAGCTTAGCCAGGGCCCATTGTCAGAGGTAAAGATCACCAATGTATTCCCAGAAAGTCCAAGGCTGTCAAGAACTTGATTTATACGTCCTACGGACCAGTCGATCTCCATGATCACATCTCCATATAACCCAAGGCCTGACTTCCCCAGGTACCTATCGGAAGCGAAAATGGGAACATGAGGCATCGGATGTGCAAGGTAAACGAAAAAGGGTCTGTCCTGGTATTCCTCTATAAAACTCACCGCCCGTTCGGTGAACATGGTCGTAAACTTTGCCTGGATTTCTCCTGTAACCTCCGGAATTGCAATTGAATCATCCTCAATCAAAGGAAGTGGAGGGAAACCCCATTTCCTTTCGGCCATTTCCCTGGGGAGGATCGCATAATCGGGATGCTTCGGCCACATATCGTTTGAATATGGAGTCCCGAAATAGTCGTCAAACCCATGGTGGACAGGAAGGAACTGCTTATGATGACCCAGGTGCCATTTGCCATACATCGCAGTCGCATAATTCCTTTGCTTTAACAATTCCGCAATCGTCATCTCTTCGTCGCTGATTCCGGTATTTGACCCAGGTCCGGGGGCTCCGTAAATACCCACCCGGTTCGGATAGCATCCGGTCAACAGGGCAGCACGCGACGCCCCGCAAACTGGCTGGGCTACGTAAAAATCGGTAAAGAGGATCCCTTCTTCGGCCATCCTGTCGATGTTAGGAGTGAGATTTACCCCACCGAAACAGCCAGGATCACCATAGCCCATGTCGTCGGCAAATATTATGATGATGTTGGGGAGGGTCGCATCTCCTGAATCTTTCTGCCCACATCCCGCCATGAACAGAAGATTCAAAAAAAGTAAAAGTCCAGGTATTGCTGATGGTTTCTTCATTTCCTGTTATTCATTAGTCGCTGTAAAATCTAACGGTTTAGAGCCTCCCCCGACTATTCCTTTCAAGGAGTATTCGTAAGATTAAGTAAGGAAGCAACGTACAACTGGTCCTTCTGCAGATACAGAATTAAATGCACCTTCAATGCAACATTACCTGGCCACCGCTAACAGGTATTGCCTGCCCCGTTTCATATTGCTGATCGATAATGTATATAATGGCCTTCATCACATCTTCAACCCTGCATCCACGTCCAATCGGCACCCTGGATTCGTAATAGGCCTTTACATCATCAACAGTCTTAGCTCCCGGGACTTTCCCTGCTTTCAGGTACTGTACGAACAAGCCCCTGTCAGGATCAGACCATAGAGGCCCTTCAAAGTAATTGCCCGGGCATACGGAATTCACCTTAATTCCAAAAGGAGCAAGTTCCAGTGCAAATGACTGCGTAAGCCCTATCCCTCCAAATTTAGCACCAGAATAAGCAAAATTCCTGTTGGAACCTTCCAGTCCCGATTTCGAATTTATCTGTATAAGATCCATTGTATAACCTGGCTCTGCCTCGTGTTGCAATTTCATGACGCCTGAGGCAGCCCTGACACAATAGAACCAGGCATTGTAATTTACTTCTGTCATTTTCCGAAACAGCTCAGGGCTCAGTTCTTCTATTCCGCCTGCATGCAGTATTCCTGCATTGCTGATAAAGACATCGATCCCCCCAAATAGCCTGACAACTTCAAGTACAAGGTTTACCAAAGAGTCAGGATCAGAGACATCAGTTTTCCGGAATACCACCCTGTTCTTCCCGCTAAGGATTGAAAGCCGTTTTGCTGTTTCACTCCCCTTCTCCTCGTTCAGATCAGCAACAACCACATTTGCACCTTGCTTCACCAGGGCTTCAGCAATACCCTCTCCAAAGCCCTGCGCGGCCCCTGTAACTATAACTGTTTTCTGATCGAGCTTACTGCTGCCTGAAAGTCCTTTTGATACCTTCCTCCGGTAATTTTCAACTTCCCAGTTGTCGACGAAAGCGATCTCCTCTTTCCCAAGGAAGCGGGGACCTCCGAATGCCTCCGAATAAAGACTTACTTTCATCAGGTCCTCGTATACCTCCATTGCAATTTCAGCAGACTCAGCATTTTCTTCAACTGCAATAAGTCCACGATCCCTGACAAGGATCAATTTGGGCTGGTAACCATTCCTGGACATAAAAACGGGAAGTTGCTTATTAAAAGAAGCAATGATGGCTGATGCTGAGCTGCCATCTTCAATATACATATAGGCTGATTTGCAATATACAATAATGTCGGGTGTGAAAGGAAGCGAGACCTTTTGGAATTCATCCGCCGAATTATAGAAATGGCGATGAAGCGTGGAATGCCTGATCAGTGCCGATTTTGGTTTTTCCTCCGACAGTTTCATCCTAATATAGGGAAGGAATTCTACAACATCAGGGGCAATAGAAAGCTCTTCGAACTTTTCAATATGAGATATATTTTTCTTAATGGTTTCTGTAAGGAAAGAATACAACTCCCTGATCTCATGGGTGGTGTTGGCACTTACAAAAACACCATGGTTTTCGAGAAAAATAAGCTTTGGGTCCCGCTTGAATCTATTCCGGTATCCGGCGATTTCCTGCTTAACCTTCATGAACAGGGGATAACCCGGGGCATAAGGAATATACATTGCTTCCTCACCAAATAAACGTAAGGTTTCAGCCTTTGAGTTCCTGCCACACATGAGCGAATTATTGATCGTGGGGTGCATATGTACCACAAAAGCATAATTTATAAGTTCGTGGAATGAGGTCTCCACTGAAGGCCTTTTCCCCTGCCCGGGATATACACTTGCAGCAATAAGATCTTCTTTTACTTCGACCTCTCGCAACTGCTCGTCGGTACTGTATTTTTTTTCACCCACGATCCGGACCTTCATACGGTAAAGCTGTGCAAATCCTTCTTCCGTAATTGTTGCAAGTGCTGCTCCGCTGGCTTTTATCCAGATGAATTCTTCATTCTTGAAAGAAGTATTGCCACCTCCGGCAAGGGTGTAATCCTTGTTCGATCCGTAATATCTTGAGATCCCGATCAGTTCCTGTAATTCTTTCATAGTTAACCGTCAATAAATTTTTGAATGACCGCCTGGCCCAGCGAAACAAACGAATTTTTATGGCCCGGGTTACCGAACCCATCCACAAAACCCTGTTCTCCGTTCGAACGAAGGTACTGATGGGCTGCAGTTACGCAAGCTCCTTCATAGGAAACCCTGAGAAGGTATTCGTCGAGTTCTCCATTCGAGGTACTTACTGTAAGCGGATCCAGGGCCGGAGTATTATGTTCCGTTCCGAAGGTTATTATAAACCCTTTCTTATCAAAGAATTCGACAAAAGGTTTCAGATTTTCAAACTTATTCCTGCCCGGGATGAGCTCCATCGACCATACATTCATTCCAGTAAGCTTATGAAAAAGTTTCTCTTTTTCTGATTCGAATTCAGTATAATTTCCATTGCTGTCATCCAAAAGCACAGGGTAACAGGGAATTCCTCCTGCGTCAAGTATTAATTCAATTACTTCTTCAATTTCAAGGAACGCTTTTGGGTCCTCAGGGATAAAAGCCAGCCCTCCCGACTTCAGAAGTACAGACCTTATCTCGTTATCCAGCGCTACTGTATTACTGAAACCTGTTTTGCCCGGTTTCCCATTGTAGATCCTGGTGAAGATCTCATTACGCTCCTTATCACCGGAGTATTTGGAAAGAACCTTGGTTCTTATTACCTGGGCTATATGCCTTTCCCTGACCATACCTTTCGTAAAATTGGCCAGGATTTCTTCGTAATCCAGCTTTAAGTCAGCATCGATCGATTCAAGGTGGACAGAGGCTTTTTTTACCATTTCCCTGGTTTGAATATCACTTTCATTTCTTACAGCCAGAAGTTTTCCCAATGATCTCCCATTAAGAGTTACCGGGAAATCCAGTCCTTTTCCGCTGAAATAGGTTCTTCCGGGATTGTTCG